>NZ_JBEZFS010000011.1:0-190308 GCF_040649575.1 Nonomuraea sp. NPDC048916 | reverse complement strand
ACTGGCGCCAGGTCAGCCAGATCATCGCTGCACCTCCAGGACGGCTCGCCGGTTGTCGGCGGTGCGCTTGTCCATGTAGGCCAGGACGAGGTCTTCCAGGCTGAGCTGGGTGACCGTCCAGGCGGGGTCGTGGATCGGGGCGTCGGTACGGACCACGTACGTGCTCTGTCGCTCGGTGTGGCTGGCGGAGATGACGTGCTGGCCGGCGGGGAGCCGGTCGGGATCGCGGCGTGGGCCGGTGAGCCGGTGATGGGCGGCCAGTAACCGGTCGACCTCCCCGGCCATCTGGACGCGGGAGTCGGCGAGCACGATCACGTAGTCGCAGCTCCGTTCCAGGTCGGAGACCAGGTGAGAGGAGAGCAGCACGCTCAGCTTGTGCACGACGGCAGCCTCCGTCAGCCCCTGCAGGAACTCGCGGCGGGCCAGCGGGTCGAGCGAGGCGACCGGCTCGTCCAGGATCAGCAGTTCGGGCCGCTTGGCCAGGCCAAGGGTGAGGGCGAGCTGGGCGCGCTGGCCGCCGGACAGCTTGCCCGCCCGTTGGGCGGGGACGAGGCCGACCTGCGCGATGCGCTCCCGTGCCAGGGCGGCGTCCCAGCGGGAGTTGAGCCGGGCTCCCAGCCGCAGGTGTTCGGCGACGGTCAGTCCCGCGTAGACGGGGGTGTCCTGGGCGACGAAGCCGACCTTCGCCAGCTGGGCGGGCGTGCCCCCGGGCCGCCCGCCCAGCACGGTGATGGCGCCCTCGGTCGGCTCCAGCTGGCCGCAGGCCAGCTTCAGCAGGGTGGTCTTGCCGGCTCCGTTGGGTCCCACCAACCCCACGACGTGGCCCGCCGGGATGTCGATGGTGCACTCGCGCAGCGCCCAGCGCTTGCCGTACTTCCTGCCCAGTGCCTGGGCCTCTAGGACAACGGTCACGCTATGTCCTCCTGAGCGGTGGTCCGAAAGGTGGTCATGAACAGCGCCTCGATGCTTTCGTCGAGGCCCAGGCCGGAACCGCGGCTCCAGAGCGGCGGGGTGGCGGGAACGAAACTAGGCACTGCCCATGCCGGTGCGCGTCGGCCGTCATACCGAGATCGCGTACCTCCTGAGAACGAAGGGCCGCCAGGTCATCCTTGCGATGTACTCCCCAAGACCGCGAGCCCCGTCACGGCGGCCGATGCGGGAGGGACAGGCAGGCGTGACAATGTGCCGGTGGAAACCGGTGAACGACCGCCGTGGTGGCGGCATGCGCTCGACCTGGACAGCCGGCTGGACGAGGACTACCCGGACCGGCGCGGCGTCCGGGACACGCCGGGGCTGAGTGGCGACGGACCCCCAAGGCCGTCTCGCAGAGCACTCGCCGCTGACCTGGTGGTCGCGATCGTCCTGACGGTCATCGCGGTGACCGTATCGGCGAGATATCCAGTGGTCGGCCCTGTCGCGGATCAGCCCGAAGTGATCGAGTACTTGCGGCTCCGGCCTGACTCCCCGCCCTCACCGCCGGTTCCTGATTCCCCGGCGGTTCCTGATTCCCCGATCGGCGACCCACCAAATCCTGGCGTCCTGTCCGACCGCCCAGCCCCACCTCCTGGCAACCCGTCCGGCGACGTGCCTGCCCAGCCTCTGCCCTACGACCCGCCCGTGTTCTTGGTGGCGCTGACGGCGTTACCGCTGGCGGCGCGGCGCCGGTACCCGCTCATCACCTTCTGGGTGGTGCTGGCCGCGGCGCTGGCCACACACGCGGGCGCCACCTGGATCACCGTGCTGACCTGCGCTGTCGCCGCGTACGGTGCCGTCGCCCACAGCCGTAACAGGTTCCTGGCCATGGGTGGCCTCGTGCTCACGGCCGTGCTCGCCGGCGCCGCGTTCCGGGACGTCGCGCCTGCGCTGCCGAATTGGATGGGGCCGTTCGTCGTCCTGCTGAGCGTCGGTGTCTTCGGGAGCTTCGTCCGTTTCTGGCGGCGACAGCTGGGAGCCAGCCGGCACCGGCTCGCCGAGTTGCAGCAGGCTCAGGCGGACGCCATGCGCAGGGCTGTCGCGGAGGAGCGCTCCCGGATCGCCGCCGAACTCCACGATGTGGTGACCCACAATGTCAGCGTGATGGTGATCCAGGCCGGCGCGGCCCGCAAGGTCATGGACGCGGAGCCGGAGCAGTCGAAGCAGGCTCTGCTCGCGATCGAGTCCGGTGGCCGGGCCGCCATGGCCGAACTGCGCAACGTCATGGGCCTGCTCGCCGGTCCGGGCGGCGAGCGTCTCGACGGGCCTTCCGACGGGCTCGAACCCCAACCCGGGCTCGACCAGCTCGAAGCCCTGGTGGAACGGGTCCGCGCCGCCGGCGTGCCGGTGAGCGTCGAGGTGTCGCCGCCCGTGCCACTGCCTCCCGGGATCGACCTCGCCGCCTACCGCGTCGTGCAGGAGGCCCTCACCAACACGATCAAGCACGCGGCCGGGGCCGCCGCGTCCGTGACGATCGGTCATGACGGCGACTGGCTGGAGATCGAGGTGGCTGACACCGGCGGAGCACGGAGCGCCGGGCCCCGGACCGGCGACGGCAGGGGGCTGATCGGGTTGCGTGAGCGGCTCGCCGTCTACGGCGGGACTCTGGACGCCGGGCGGACGGCCGGGGGCGGATTCCGGATCAAGGCTCGTGTCCCGTGGAGGACCGCATGACCGAGCGGTTGCGCGCCGTCATCGCCGACGACCAGGCACTGGTACGCACGGGATTCCGCATGATCCTCGCCGCCGACGGCATAGAAGTGGCGGCCGAGGCCGCCAACGGGGACGAAGCCGTCGCCGCGGTCCGCCGTACCAGGCCCGACGTCGTGCTCATGGACATCCGCATGCCGCGGATGGACGGCCTCGAAGCCACCCGGCGGATCCTCGCGGGCGGCGCCGAGGACACCCGCGTGCTGATCCTGACCACCTACGACCTCGACCACTACGTGTACGCCGCGCTCGCCGCGGGGGCGAGCGGGTTCCTGCTCAAGGACGTCACACCCGAGCACCTGGTGGCCGCGGTACGCCTGGTGCGCTCCGGCGACGCCCTGCTCGCGCCTACCATCACCCGCCGCCTGGTCGAACGTTTCGCCCGCCGCGACAACGTGCGGCCCACCCTCCACCGTGATCTCTCCCAGCTGACGCCCCGGGAACTGGACGTGCTGCGCCTGCTCGCCACCGGATTGAGCAACGCCGAACTCGCCGACCAGCTGACTCTCAGCGTGGCCACGGTGAAGACCCACGTCGCGCGCATCCTGTCCAAGCTCGGCCTGCGTGACCGTGTCCAAGCCGTGGTGGTCGCCTACGAGACCGGCCTGATCTCCCCCGGCGGCACCGGCTGACCTGAATCCACTGAGCCCGCCGCGGCGAGGTGCGCGGGAGGGTGTTCGCGGCGTGTCGCGGCGCCTAGGATATGGTGTCCGAAATGTGAAACCAGGTTGTTCCTGTCGGAAATGTGCAGATACACTCGCCCACCGGGACGGACAGCCCCGGTGGCACACGCCCCCTTCGGCAGACAGAACCAGGAACCATGCGAATCACTCCAGCGCTCACCGCCGCCGCCGCGCTCCTCGCCCTCGCCGCGTGCGGCGGCCAGGGTGCGGACGGCTCCGGCAGCTCCCCTGCGTCCTCCTCCTCCGACAAGTCGATCATCCTGATCACGCCCAACCCGGTGGGCACCAACAGCTTCCTCCAGCTCGGCGTCAAGGGCGCCGAGGCGGCGGCCAAGGAGATCGGCGCGTCCTTCAAGCTCTACGAGAGCAAGGACCCCACGAGCATCGCCCAGAACGTCGACGCGGCCGTCCGGGCCAAGCCGACCGTCATCGTGGGCATCAGCTTCTCCTTCGACGACGTGTTCAACACCGTGCCCAAGCAGCACCCGGAGCAGCAGTTCCTGCAGGTCGACTCCTGCGCCAAGGACCAGGCGGCCAACCTGGCCTGCGTGTCGTTCAAGGAGCACGAGGCGGCCTACCTGGCCGGCATCGAGGCGGGGCTGCTCACCAAGAGCGACCAGATCGGCGTCGTGGCGGCCATCGACTCGCCCTTCGTCCACCGGTGGATCGACCCGTTCTTCGCCGGCGCCACCTCGGCCAAGGCGGGCGTCACCGGCACCCCGCTCTACGTGGGCGGCAACAACCCGTTCAGCGACCCGGCGCGGGCCAAGTCGCAGGCGCAGACGCTCACCGGGCGCGGCGCCGACATCGTCTCGGCCGCGGCCTCGGGCGGCAACCAGGGCGTGTTCGAGGCGGTCGCGGCGGCGGGCGCCAAGGCGTTCGGCGTGGACGTCAACCAGTGCGGGCAGAGCGCGGGCAACGTCATCGACAACGTGCTCAAGCACGTGGACGTGGCCACGGTCGCCGCGATCAAGGAGATCGCCGAGGGCAAGACCGGCGGCGTCAAGGTCTACGGCCTGGCCGAGGGCGGCGTGGGCGTCAACGCGCTGGAGGACGACGTGGCCTCCTCGGGCTGCACGGTGGCCGGCGACCCCGACGTGATCGCCAAGGTCAAGCAGGCGCGCGACGACATCGTGGCCGGCAAGATCACCGTGGCCGACCCGCTCAAGGGCTAGGCGTGAGCGCGGCCGTCACCGGCGAGGGCTCGGGGGCACCCGCCGCCGAGCTCGTCGGCGTCACCAAGCGGTTCGGTCCCGTGCTCGCCAACGACGGGATCGACCTGGCGGTCGCCAGAGGTGAGATCCACGCCGTCGTCGGCGAGAACGGGGCCGGGAAGTCCACCCTGATGTCCGTGCTCTACGGCCTGCACCGGCCGGACGCCGGGCACGTGCTCCGCGACGGGAACCGCATCCGGCTGCGCTCGCCCGCCGACGCCATCGCGCACGGGCTCGGCATGGTGCACCAGCGCTTCCGGCTGTTCCCCGAGCTGACCGTGGCCGAGAACGTCGTGCTCGGCGCGGAGCCGGTCCACCGCGGCGCGGTCGACCGGGCCGCGGCGCGGCGCGCGGTGGAGGAGCTGGGCGAACGGTACGGCCTGCGGGCCGACCCGGCGGCGCGGGTCGGGACGCTGCCGGTCGGCGTGCGGCAGCGGGTGGAGATCCTCAGGGCGCTCTACCGCGGCGCCGAGGTGCTGATCCTGGACGAGCCGACCTCCGTGCTCACCCCCGGCGAGGCGACCCGGCTGTTCGAGGTCCTGCGCACGGTCACCGGCACCGGCGCCTCCGTGCTGCTCGTGACCCACAAGCTCGGCGAGGTGCTGGCCGCCAGCGACCGCGTCACCGTCCTTCGCCAGGGCCGCGTCACAGGACGCTTCACCACGGCCGGCACCACCGCCGGCCAGCTCGTCCAGGCCATGATCGGCCGGGCCCTCGGCTCCGCCGGGCCCGCCCGGTCCACGACCGGGCCGCCGGACGCGGCGTACGCGCTGGAGGTGCGCGACCTGAGCCTGCGCGACCGCGACGGCGTGGCACGGCTGTCGGGCGTGTCGTTCGGCGTGCGGCCGGGCGAGATCGTCGGCATCGCCGGGGTGGCCGGGAGCGGGCAGCGGGAGCTCATCGACGCGGTGACCGGCCTGCGCGTCCCCGGGCACCACGACTCCGGGCAGGTCCTGCTCGGCGACGCGCCCGTGCGGCGCGGCAGGGAGCCGGAGGTCGCCTACGTGCCCGAGGACCGCCACGGCCGCGGCACCGCGTCCGAGATGTCGCTGGCGGAGAACCTCCTGATGGGCGACCAGCGCCGGCCTGGCTCCGGGCGGCGGATCGGGCTGTCCAGGGCGGCGGTTCGGGCCAGGGCACGCGACCTGGTCGAGAGGTTCTCGATCAGCGCGGCCTCGGTGGACGCGCCCATCGGCGCGCTGTCCGGCGGCAACGCGCAGAAGGCGGTGCTGGCCCGCGAGCTGTCCAGGCGCACGCCGGTCATCGTGGTCGAGGAGCCGACGCAGGGCGTGGACGTGGGCGCGCAGGAGCGCATCCACGCGCTGCTGGCCGAGGCCCGCGACCGGGGCCAGGCGGTGCTGGTGCAGTCCAGCGAGCTGTCGGAGCTGCGCGCGCTGTCGGATCGGATCCTGGTGATGTTCGAGGGCCGGGTGGTCGCCGAGTTCCGTGGCGACGAGGCCACCGAGGCCCTCCTCGGCCAGGCGATGACCGGCGCCACGACCGGCGCCACCACGGGGACCCCGACCGAGGACACCGCCCGCGCCGCCGCGGGAGACACGGCCGGGAACACGGCCGGGAACACGACCGGAGAGATGCCATGAGCGCGCCGGCGACCGGCACGACCGTCGCGGCGGGTGGAGAGCCGGAGGGCCGGGACTCCGGCTCGGCGCTCGGATGGGCGCGCCGGATCGTCCTGTCGACGCCCGTGCTCGCCATCGGCGGCGCGCTGGTGCTGACCACGCTGGTGATGCTGGCGGTCGGAGTGGACCCGTCGCTCGCCTATCCGGCGCTGTTCAGGGGCGCCGTCGCCGACGGCAACCTGGAGTACACGATCGCCGCGTTCGTGCCGACGCTCGGCATGGCGCTGGCGTTCGCGATACCGCTGCGGGCCGGCGAGTTCAACCTGGGCGGCGACGGGCAGATGGCGATCGGCGGCGTCACCGCGGCCGCGATCGCCCTGCACCTGCCGATGGTGGCCGGGGTCGCGGTCGTGCTGCCGCTAGCCGCCGCGGCGCTGGCCGGCGGGCTGGTCGCGGGGCTGTCCGCGCCGCTGCGCACCCGCCTCGGCATTCCGGCCATCGTGACCACGCTGCTGATCAGCGTCCCGGCCGTGTCGCTCGCCTCCTACCTCGTCCGCTTCCCGCTGGGCGAGCAGGGCACCGGCATCGCCCAGACGCCGCCGCTGCCCGACGCGGCCCACCTGCCCGCGCTCGCCGGCAGCTCCTACATCACGCTCGGGCTGCCGCTCGTCGTGCTGCTCACCGCCGCCTGGCTGTACGCCGACTCGCGCACGGTTCTCGGGTACGAGATCCGCGCGACCGGGCAGAACCGGGACTTCGCCCGTTACGGCGGCGTGGCCGTGAACCGCCTGGCCGCCGTCACCCTGGCGGGCGGCGGCGCGTTCGCCGGCCTGGTGGGCGCGCTGATCGTGCTCGGCCCGCCCTACAGGTACGTGGACGGCGCGCTCACCGCCCCGGGCTACACCTTCACCGCGGTGGCCGCGGTGCTGCTGGCGACCGCGCGGCCGATCGCCGTGCCGTTCGCCGTCGCGCTGCTGACCGTGTTGCAGGTGGGCGGCCAGGGAATGGAACGCGAGGCCGGGGTGCCCAGCCAGCTCACGCAGATCGTACAGGGGCTGATCATCGTGATCGTCGCCGTGTTCGCGACCGTCCGGCACCTGAGGGAGCGGCGGGGGGCGGGCGCGTGAACATCCTGGAGGCGTCGTTCCTGTCCGCCGTGCTCACCGCCATGACGCCGGTCGTGCTGGCCGCGCTCGGCGGGCTGATCTGCCAGGTGGCCGGCGTGTTCAACATCGCGCTGGAGGGCCAGCTGCTGTGGGGCGCGTTCACCGCGGTCGTCTTCAGCCACCTGACCGGCAGCGCCTGGGCGGGCGTCGCGGGCGCGATGATCGTCACCCTGCTCTACGCGGCGGTGCTCTCGCTCGCCTCGGTGACCTTCCGGGCCGACCCGATCGTGGTGGCGGTGGGCACCAACCTACTGGCCCTCGGGCTGACCGCGTTCCTGATGCGGCAGATCTTCGGCAGCGGCGGCACCTACAGCTCGCCCGACCTGGCCGGGCTGCCGACGATCGCCGAGCTGGGGCTCGACGTGCCCGTGCTCGGGCCGCAGTCGCCGCTGGTGCCGCTCGCGCTCGTGCTGGTGGCCGCCGTCGCGTGGTGGCTGCGCCGGACCCGTTCCGGGCTGCGCCTGCGCGGCATCGGCCAGCACCAGGCGGCCGCCGCCGCGCTCGGCCTGAAGGTCGGCGTCTACCGGCACGGGGTGGTGCTGGCGGCCGGCGCGCTGTGCGGGCTCGCGGGCGCGCAGCTCGCGCTCGGCAACGTGACGCTGTTCAGCGAGGGCATGAGCGCGGGCCGCGGCTGGGTGGCGGTGGTCGCCGTCATGCTGGGCGGCGTGCTCCCCTGGCGCGTGCTGCTCGCCTGCCTGCTGTTCGGCGTCGCCGAGGCGGTGGGCTTCCGGCTCCAGGGTGTGGGGCTGCCGCAGCAGGCGGCGGACTCCGCACCGTACGTGATCACGTTGTTCGCGCTGATCCTGGCCGGTGTGGCGGCCAGGCGGCGCCCGAAGGAGGTCTCATGAGCGGATCCGGGGCGGCGACACCCGCGCTGGCCGACTCCGTCCGGTTCGCGGGCGACGCGGTGGAGATCCTCGACCGCCGCGTCTACCCCTTCGAGCGGCGGTGGGTGCGCTGCGAGACCAGCGAGGACGTCGCGGTCGCCATCGAGCGGATGGTCACGCAGAGCTCGGGGCCGCTGTACGCGACCACGGCCGGCATGGTCCTGGCCGCGAGGGAGGCGCGGCGCGAGCCGCCCGGCGCGGCGGCCGAGCGGCTGCGCGCGGCGGGCACGCGGCTGATCGCGACCCGGCCGACGAACAACCACATCCGCGACGCCGTGCGCGCGATCCTGAACGACACGGTCGACGGGCCGCTCGCGGAGGCGTCCGGCGAGGAGCTGGCCGGTGCGGTCGAGCAGGCGGCGGCCGGGCACGACGCGGCCTACCGGGCGCGCAGCGCGGCCCTCGGCCGGCACGCCGCGGGCCTGCTCCACGACGGCGCGCGCGTGCTGACCCACTGCTGGGCCGACGCCTACCTGATCGCGACCGTCGAGGCGGCCCGCGAGGCGGGCAAGCGGCTGGAGTTCGTCTGCACCGAGACCCGCCCCTACCTGCAGGGCGCCAGGCTCACGGCGGCGACACTGGTGGAGATGGGCTACCGGCCCACGCTGATCACCGACGGCATGGTCGCCGCCGCGCTGGCCGACGGGCTCGCCGACGTGGCGCTGGTCGCCGCCGACCGGGTGACGCTCGACGGGCACGTGGTCAACAAGGTGGGCACGCTGGGCGTGGCGCTCGCGGCCCGGGAGTTCGGCGTGCCGTTCTACGTGCTGGTGCAGGCGCCCGACCCGCTGGCGCCCAGCGCGGGCGACGTCGAGATCGAGCATCGTGACGGCGACGAGGTGCTGAGCGTGCTCGGCGCCCGCACCGCCGCCGAGGGCGTCACCGGCTACTATCCCGCCTTCGACACGACCCCGCCGCGCCTGGTCACGCGCATCGTGACCGAACGCGGCGTCTACCGTCCAGAACATGTGAAAGAGGCTGTATGACCGAGGTGCGACGGATCGTCGTGGACACCGACACCGGCATCGACGACGCCCACACCCTGCTCTACCTCGCCGGGCGGCCCGACGCCGAGATCGTCGCGATCACCTCGGTGTTCGGCAACTGCGTCGAGGAGGACGCGGTGCGCAACATCGGCTACGTGAACGGGCTGCTGGGCCTGGACGTGCCGGTGGCGCGCGGCGCGGCCGAGCCGCTGGCCGGGGCCGCCCACATCGCCGGGCACGTCCACGGCAAGGACGGGCTCGGCGACCTCGGCTACGACCGGCCGATGCCCGAGGTCACCGGCGAGAGCGCCGCCGAGCTGCTCGTCCGGCTGGCGGCCGAGCAGCCGGGCGAGCTGGACCTGCTGGCCCTCGGGCCGCTGACCAACCTGGGTGAGGCGCTGCGCATCGACCCCGGCCTGTTCACGAGGTATCGGTCGGTGGTGCTGATGGGCGGGTCGGGGCCGTACGCGCCGCCCGGCACGCTGCTGATGGTCGACGCGAACATCGCCAACGACCCGGTCGCGGCCGCCGCGGTGTTCGCCGCGCCGCGCAACGAGCTGGTGATGGTCGGCGTCAACGTCACCGGGACGACCATCCTCGACGAGCGGGCCATCGGGGCGCTGCGGGCCACGGACACGCCGAAGGCGAGGTTCGCCACCGAGATCCTCGACGCCTACATGGACTTCTACCAGAACGAGTGGGGACGCCGGATCATCCCCGTGCACGACCCGCTGGCCGCGGGCATCCTGCTGGACCCGGGCTACGCCACCGCGTGGGCGGACGGCCCGGTCAACGTCATGAGCGACGGCTTCATGTCCAGGGCGCGGCTGATGCGCACCCACGACGGCCTGCCGCCGTCCTTCCCGTACGAGCCCGCGCCCGACACGCGGGTGATCACCGCGGTCGACGCGCCGCGCTTCGTCGCCGACTTCGTGGAGGTGCTGACCCGATGAGCAACCCGCCCAGCTGGATCGTGCTGGACATCGAGGGCACGACGAGCTCGACCGAGTCCGTGCACGTCGGGCTCTACAGCTACGCCCGTCCCCGGCTCGGCCCGTGGATCGACGCGCACCGCGACGACCCCGACGTGGCCGCCGCGGTGGCGGAGGCCGGCGGCGCCACGACGGAGGAGACCGTGGCGATCCTGCACGCCTGGATGGACGGCGACGTCAAGGCGACCCCGCTGAAGACGCTGCAGGGGCAGATCTGGGCCGCCGGGTTCGCCGCCGGGGAGCTCACCGCGCACTTCTTCCCCGACGTGCCGCCCGTCCTGCGCAGGTGGCACGAGGAGGGGCGCCGGCTCGCGGTGTTCTCCTCGGGGTCGGTCGCGAGTCAGCGGCCGTGGTTCAGGCACACGACGGCCGGTGACCTGTCGCCGCTGGTCGAGCGGCACTTCGACACGGTCAACGCCGGACCGAAGCGGGAGCCGGGCTCCTACCTGAAGATCGCCGACTCCCTCGGGACGCCGCCCGGCGACCTGCTGTTCCTGTCCGACGTGCCGGCCGAGCTGGACGCGGCGGCGGCGGCCGGCTGGCGGACGACCGGCGTGCGCCGCCCGGGAGAGCCGAGCGAGCGGGCCGGCTTCGGCGCCCATCCCGTGGTCGCGTCATTCGAGGAGATCGAGGAGATCAAGTGAACGTCCCCACCACGCAGGGCGTGCTCGACGCGGGCGCCAGGCTCGCCGCCGAGGCCGCCCGCTTCACCTCGTTCGGCTGGATGCGCGGCACCTCGGGCAACCTGTCGGAGGTGGTGACCCGCGACCCGCTGCGGCTCGCCGTCACCGCCAGCGGCCTGGACAAGGGCGAGCTCACCGCCTCCGACGTCGCCGTGGTGGGGCCGGACGGCGGCCCGGTCGAGGTCGGCGGCATCGCTCCGCTGACGCCCTCCGCCGAGGCGGGGCTGCACGCCAGGATCGCCGGGCTGACCGGCGCCGACGCGATCGTGCACGTGCACGCCCTGAACGCGGTGCTCGCCGGGCACCACTGGCCCGGTGGCGTGCGCCTGCGCGACGTCGAGACCCTCAAGGGCATCGGCCGGCTGGCCCATGACGACGAGGTGGTCATCCCGGTGATCGTCAACAGCCAGGACATGAACGAGCTCGGCGACCGTTTCGAGGCCGCCTACGACCCGCGCACGCCGGCGGTGATCGTCGCCGACCACGGCCTCTATACCTGGGCGCCGACGCTGAAGCGGGCCCGCCACGTCACCGAGTGCGTGGAGTGGCTGCTGGCCTACGCCATCGCCATCCGCTGACCCGCCCCGGGCCCGGGTCCGGCGGGCCCGGGTCGGGCTGGTCCGGGTCGGGCTGGTCCGGGTCGGGCGGGTCCGGGTCGGGCGGGTCCGGGTCGGGCGGGTCGGCGTGCGCGACCGTGGTCGTGTTCAGGAGGTCGCGTCGGCCAGGAGGGCGCCGATGTGGCCGAACAGGCGGCCGGGCGGCTCGGGAGCCCGGGTGAGCAGGTGGTGGGCGGCGTGCAGGACGCCGCGGATGGCCTTGACGCGCCGCTCCTCGGGGAGTGTCTCGATGTCGGTGACGCGGGAGAAGCCGATCACCCGGCGGGCCGCCTTGGCCGCGCCGAACACCGCCGCGTCGGCGTGGACCTGGGCGAGGTAGGCGGCGAGCACGCCGTCGCCGTAGACGCGCGGGTCGGCGCGGTCCGGCCACAGGGCGGTGAACTCGGCCTCGAACGCCTCCCACGTCTGCGCGGCCAGCCCGAGCACCCACGCCGCGTGCTCCTCGTCGCCGAGCGCGAAGCCGCGCGCCGCGCCGAGCACGTAGTTGCCCCACAGCGCGCCGATGTCGAACCCGACCGGCCCGTAGAAGGCGAACTCGACGTCGAACGCGCGGGTGGAGCGAGGAGCGCCGGGCGTCTCCGGGCGCACCAGGACGGACCCGGTGTGCAGGTCACCGTGGATGAGCGCCTCGGCGTGCGTCATGAAGGCCAGCTTGGCCCGGCCGATGGCGGTGCGCACGGCGGGATCCCCCGCGTAGGCCGCCACGTCCGGCTCGTTGGCGGGCAGGATCCGGTTGTGCTCGTGCTCGATGTAGGGCTCGGTGAAGACGAGGTCCTCGGTGATCTCGCAGAGCTCCGGGTTGACCGACGCGGCCAGCGCCGCCTTGTGCGCCTCGGCGCCGAGCCCGAACACCGACGTGCCGAACCCCACCCGCGCCACGTAGCGCCCCAGGTCGCCGGCCACTCCCTCGTCGCGGCGGCCCTCGTTGAGCAGCCCACGCCACACCTGGTGGTCGGACAGGTTCTCCAGCGCCACCACGTGCCTGGCCTCGTCGACGTCGTACAGCGCGGGCACCAGACCGGGCGCCGCCTCGCCGTGCGCGGTCAGGACGGCGGCCTCGATCCGGTTGCGGTCGGGGGTGATGGGCCAGTCGGGGTCCACCCGCACGTACGGCATCGACTGCTTGAGCACCACGCCCGGCCCGTCCTCGGCCTCGACGGCGAACACGAGGTTCATGTTGCCGTCGCCGACCTCGCGGACCCGCGTGATGCGCGCGGGATCGACGAGCCGGGCCAGCGCGGGCCGGCCGGCGATGTAGGCGGGCACGTTCTCGACGGTGAGCAGCTCGTACGACTGCCCGGCGTCCGCCACCAAGGTCAACGGATGCTCCTTTCTCGACGTCCTGGTGTCAGGGTGTAGCTGACGACGAGCGCGCCCACGAGCAGCGCACCCTGGACGAAGGTCTGTGCGTAGTACGGGGCGTTGAGCATCGTCATGCCGTTGATCATCACACCGATGAACAACGCCCCCACGACGGTACCCAGTGCGTTGGGCCGGTTGGCACCCAGCACGGCGTATCCGATGAGCGCCGCCGCCACCGACTGGAGCAGGTACGGGTCTCCCGCTCCCACGTCTCCCCGGCCCAGCCGGGCGGACAGCATGATCCCGGCGACCGCCGCGCACAGCCCGGACACGACGTAGGCCAGCGCGCGGTAGCGGGCGACCCGGATGCCGGCGAGTCTGGCCGCCTCGGCGTTGCCGCCGATCGCGTAGAGCGCGCGGCCCCAGCGGGTGTGGTTGAGCAGCACGTACACGGCGACGGCGAGCAGGGCGAAGACGACCACAGGCACCGGCACGGGGCCGATCGTGCCGCCTCCGAGCCAGGCGAAACCCTCGGTGTAGCGGCCCGGCGCGGGCGCGCCGTCGACGGTCATGCCCGCCGAGACCGACTGGCCGGAGGTGATGATCAGCGCGAGCCCCTGGAAGAGGAACATCGTGCCGAGCGTCGCCACCAGGTCGGGCACCCGCGCCACGACGGTGAGCAGCGCGTTGACCCCGGCCACGAGCAGCCCGGTGAGCAGGCCCGCGACGATCGCGGTGGCCCCGGTGAGGTTGAACCTGACCATGGCGAGGGCGGTCACCATCACGACCGCGCCGACGCAGGCTCCGGCGGACAGGTCGAACCCGCCGGTGGTCATGGAGACGGTGACACCGAGCGCGACCACGCCGACGACCGCCACGGACTGCAGAACGATCAGCGCGTTGCCGAACGTGCCGAACGCGGGCCGCAGCACCGCGAAGATCACCAGCATCGCGACGAGCACCACGACCAGCCCGTAGCGGTAGGCCGCCGCCGCCACCTTCGCGCTCCGCGCGTTCGTGGCTCGCCCGCCGCCGGCGTCCAACCGTCCCGCCGCCGTCATGCCCGTCCTCCCGCCGGGGTCCCCGACATGAGGGCCGCCAGGCGTTCGGGCGTGGCCTCGGCCGCGGTCAGCTCACCGGTCGGCGCGCCGTCGTGCAGCACCAGGATCCGGTCGGCCACCTCGACGATCTCCTGCGGGTCCGAGGAGGCCACCACCACCGCCATCCCGGCGGCCTCGCGCATCACCCGGCCGATGTCGGCGCGGGCGCCCACGTCGACGCCGCGGAACGGCTCGTCGAGCAGCAGGACGCGGGGCGCCGCCTCCAGCCAGCGGCCGACCACGACCTTCTGCTGGTTGCCGCCGGACAGCGTCTCGATAGGAGCCTCGATCCCGTGGCCGCGCCGCCCGGACGTCCCACGGCCGGGCTTGGCGGTGCCGGGCAGGCCTGGTCCGCGGACGCCGAAGCGGGTGGTGACGCGGTGGGCGGCGGCGGCCTCCGAGCGGCGGCGGAGCAGGCCCCCGCGGCTGTGCGCGCGGAGCATGGGCAGCGACACGTGCGCCCGTACGGACCAGCCGGGCACGATGGCCTGGGCGGAGCGCTCCTCGGCGGCGAAGGCGACGCCGGCCACGATGGCCGTGCGCGGATGCCGGGGCCGGTACGGCTCACCGTCGAGCCGCAGCTCGCCGGAGACGAGCGGGCGGGCGCCGCCGAGCTGTTCGAGCAGCTCGGTCTTGCCCGCCCCGACCAGCCCGGTCACGCCGAGCACCTCACCCTCGCGCACCTCGAAGTCGAACGCCGCGCGACCGGGGGCGATCCGGATCCCGGTGGCGGTCAACACGACTGCGGACGCCGCGACCGGGGCGGCAGCCGACTCCGTCGCGGAGACCGTGGTGGAAGCGGTGGCCGATCCCGTCGCGGGGGCCGTGGTGGAAGCCATGACCGATCCCGTCGCGGGGGCCGTGGTGGAGAGGGCGGGGGGCGGGACGAAGGTGCCGAGCATGGCCTCGACGATGGCCTCGCGGGTGAGCGGGGCGGTGAAGGTGCGCCTCACCCGGCCGTCGCGCAGGACGATCACGCGGTCGCACAGGGACTCGATCTCGGCCAGGCGGTGCGACACGTACAGGACGGCGACTCCCGACGCGGCGGCCTCGCGCACCTTGACGGCCAGGGCGTCGGCCTCTCTCGCGGACAGCGTCGAGGTGGGCTCGTCCAGGATGAGCAGGCGCGCCTCGCGCGACAGGGCGCGGGCGAGCACGATCTGCTGGCGGGCGCTCGCGGGCAGCGTCTCGACCGGCGCGTCGAGCGGGAGCGTGAGCCGGGCCGCCTCGGCGATCGACCGGGCCCGTGCCGTGATCGAGCGGCGCGTGGTGAACCAGCCGCCGCGGCGGGCGATGGAGTCGAGCGTGAGGTTCTCGGCCACCGTGGTGCCGAAGACGACGCCGTCGTCGATGTTCTGGTGCACGGTCTGCACGCCCGCCGCCTGGGCGTCGAGCGGGCCGCCCGGCTCGAAGCGGCGCCCGCCGAGCGTGAGCGTGCCCACGCTCGGCCGGGCGGCGCCGGAGAGCACCTTGATCAGTGTGGACTTGCCCGCTCCGTTGGTGCCGATCAGCCCGGCGATCTCGCCGGGCCGCACGTCCAGCGTGACGCCATCGAGTGCCCGGGTCGCGCCGTAGGTCTTGGACAGCCCGGACACCGCGATCGCGGGCTGGGTCACGACGCCGCCCAGGGGACGCGAGCCACGTCCGGCGTGCTCAGGGCGGGTATGGCCTGGGTGAGCTGCTCGATGTTGGTGATCGCGCCGTCGCGCAGTCGCTTCTGGGTGATCAGCGCGGGCGGCACCTTCAGCGCGGGGCCGACCTGCTCCCCGCCGACGAGCAGGGCGGCGGCGCGTACGGCGACGCGGCCCACGTTGGACGGGTCGGTGGCGGAGGTGGCCACCCAGGGGCTGTCCGGCTCGGTGATGACGCCGATGTCGGCGGTCGAGATGTCCGCGCCGTAGACCTTGATCTTGTCCTGGAGGCCGAGTTCCTTGACCGCGAGCGTGGCGCCCTTGGCGAACTCGTCGTACGGCGCGAAGATCGCCTTCACGTCCGGGTTGGCCTGGAGCGCGGCCTTGGCCTGGTCGGCGACCGCGGACGCGGTGGAGCTGTTGACCACGCCGATCTGCGCGACCTGCTTGACGCCCGGGTTGTCCTTCTTGAACTGGGTCCAGGTCTCGTTGCGCCGGTCGAGCGGGGCGAATCCGGCGACGTACACGTAGACGACCTCTCCGGCGCCGCCGGTGTCGGCCTTGAGCGCGCCGAGCGCCTGCTCGGCGATCTGGTGGTCGTCCTGGGAGAGCACGACCGCCTTGGGGGTGCCGGGGGCGACGTCGAAGGCGACCAGCGGGATGCCCGCGTCGGCGGCCTTCTTGACGGCGGGCTGCACCGTCTGCGCGAACCCGTGGTCGACGATGATCGCGTCGGCCTTCTGGTTGACGGCCTGTTCCAGGTTGAGCGCCTGCTTGTCGTTGTTGCCGTCGCCGCTGGAGACCTCCAGCGTCACGTTCAGCGCCTTGGCCTCGGCCTGGGCGCCGGCCAGCCACTGCTCGAAGTAGTCACCCGAGGAGAGCTGCCTGACCAGCGCGATCCGCACGTCGCCGGACGCGAACTTCGCGGGCACGGCGGCCGTGGGGGCTGCCTGGGGGCTCTGCGGGGGCGCGGCGGACGCGGGGGCGGCATTGGTCGTTCCCTGGGAGCAGCCGGCGAGCGTGAGAACGCTCAGTATGAGGGCAGCTCCGACATGTCGTACACGGATCACATGCGGATGCTAAGCGCAGCTCACGCATATTGTCTACTTTTCCTATAGGATTTGTAACACTATCTGGTTGGTAGCACAATCAAGACATGACATACCTGACCGTGTACACCGACGCCGACGCCCCCGAGACACTCCTGCGCACCGAGGACCCGGCCGAGATCTCCGCCGCGCTCAAGGAGATCGACGTCCTCCTGCGCCACTGGGACGTCGTGGACGACCTGGCCCCCGACTCCGGGCAGGACGAGGTCCTCGAGGCCTACCGCGAGCAGGTGGCCAAGGTCGTCGCCGAGGAGGGCTACACCTTCGTCGACGTCGCCCAGCTCCACCCCGACGACAGCCCCGACTGGGCCGAGCGCGCCGCCGCGGCACGGGCCAAGTTCCTCAACGAGCACACCCACGACGACGACGAGGTGCGCTTCTTCGTCAGCGGCTCCGGCATCTTCTACCTGCACGTGGCCGGCAAGGTGCACGCCGTGCTGTGCGAGGCCGGCGACCTGCTCAGCGTGCCCGCCAAGACCACCCACTGGTTCGACATGGGCACCACGCCCGACTTCACCGCGATCCGCTTCTTCCACGACGACGACGGCTGGGTCGGTGACTTCACCGGCGACTCCATCGCCGCGCGCATCCCCGACTTCGACACCATCACCGCCGGGCGCTCCTGACCCGGCCGCCACACGGCGTGGATGGGCACCACGCGGCCCGGACGACGCCACGCACGGACGACGCCACGCGGCCCGCGACGGGCGAGAAGGCCGCCGGCTCCCGCGGGCCACGCCGAACGCCTGCGCCGATCCGGCCGCCCAAGATTGCCGCACTAATCTATATATAATAATATAGATGGCATCATAGGGTTCAAACTGAGCGGCAGGAACGGATCGATGCGCGTCGGCAGGATCGACAGGGTGCACTGCTACGGACGGTTCGCCATCCGCGCGCTGGAGGCCGCGAAGGACACCCTCGACGATCGCGAGCTGGTCGCCTGCCGGACGGCGGCCGAGTTCGCCGGCGAGCTCGGCCGCGTCGAGGCCGTCCTCGGCCTCGGCATGCCGGTGGACGACTGGTCCCCGGCCGGGCGCCTCCGGCTGGTCCACCTGATCGGCTCAGGCGCCGACAGCCTGCTCCCGGCGAAGGGGCTGTCACCGGCCGTGCGGGTGGCCAGCGCGCGGGGAGTCTCCGCGCCGGCCATGGCCGAGTTCGCCATCGCGATGCTCCTCGCCCTGGCGAAGCGGGTCACCGACGTGCTGGCGAGCCAGCAGCGCCGGGAGTGGCGGCCGCACCCGCCCATGCTGGTCTCGGGCGCCACCCTCCTCGTCGTGGGCGCCGGGCCGGTGGGGCGCGAGGTCGCCCGGCGCGGCAGGGCGCTGGGCATGCGCGTGATCGGCGTCCGCCGGACCGCTGGCCCGGTCGCCGAGTTCGACGAGACGCACCGCGCCGAAGACCTCGCGGAGCTGGCGGCCCGGGCCGACGCCATCGTCATGGCGGTCCCCGCGACGGCGCGGACGCGCAGGCTGCTGGACGCCGGCGTCCTCGACAGGTGCCGGCCCGGCTGCCTGGTCGTCAACGTCTCGCGCGGCGAGGTCGTCGACGAGGAGGAGCTGGCCGTCAGGCTGCGCGCGGGCTCCCTCGGCGGCGCCGCGCTCGACGTGTTCGAACGCGAACCGCTGCCGGTCACCAGCCCGCTGTGGGGCGCGCCCAACACCATCCTCACGCCGCACGTCTCGTGGAGCTCGCCGGACTACCCCGCCCAAGTGGCCCGCCTGTTCGTCGAGAACCTTCACCGCGTCGAATCCGGAGAGCCAGTGATCAATCCCGTCGACACCGCGCACGGTTACTAGGCCGGCATGAGCACTCCCCCATCGTGGTTCCGCGAGGCATTGGCGTGTCCCGCGGACGAGGGCGAGGTGGTCGTCGCCGGCACACCGATCCGCTACCGGGCCTGGGGTCGCAGGGGCCGGCCGGGCATCGTGTTCGTTCAGCAGTGGGGAGCCGAGGCGGGCGGTGACCTTCCTGGCGCGGGTGATCCGGACCAGCGGCGAGTCCTCGGAGCGCCCGGCGGCCATCGCGTCGGCGCACCGCTGCACCATGCCGTCGCCGCCCCAGACGAACACCAGCTCGGCGCCCTCCTTGAGGGCCCTGCGCACCTTCTTCGGCGCCTTCCTGCTCTTCGGGACCTCGTACCAGAGCAGGTCTCCGACGTCCTGCTCACTGATCAGGACGCGCAGCCTGTCCAGGCCCGCGCCGAGTGTCTTCTTGCGATGCGCGACAACCGCGATGGTGGGGGACAGGCCTCCCCGACTACCCGCCGGCGCGGCTTTCACCGGTGAGCCCGCCGCCTCCGGAGGCGTACGAGCGCGGCCGGGGACGACGACTGGATCACCTCCGTCACCGGCGGCCGCGCGGTCATCGAGGGGCAGGATTCCACCTGGTCGACCGTCGGCCTCTATCAGGCACGTCACGGACGGATCGCCGCCTGCCGTCTCCTTCCCTTCGACGCCGAGACATTCGTGGCCGCCCGGCCGGCACGTTCACGTCGCCCGAGTTCGCCACTCGCGCTCGTCTGGAGCCCCGTTCGGGCGAACGGGGCTCCAGACGACAGTTCAGGAAGCGGGATACACCTCCAGCTCCCAGAGCGAGTAGCCGTAAGCCGTGCCGCGCTTGACGCCCTGCATGCGCAGGAACCGCGTCTGGTTCGGCTCGTCGATCCAGAGCGTGTCGACGCGGCCGTCACCGTTGGAGACCGTGGCCAGCGGCTGCCACGTGGTGCCGTCAGCCGAGCCCTCCATCCGGTACGCCGAGCCGTACGCGGCCTCCCAGCGCAGCACCACCTTGCCCACGTCGACCGATCGCTCCAGCTCCACCGTCAGCCACTCGCCGTCGGTGCGAGCCGACGACCAGCGGGTGGTCGCGTCGCCGTCCACCGCGTTGGCGGCGGCGAAGGAGGTGTCGCCCTCGACCGAGGACGCGGTCACCGGTCGTTTCAGCGCGACGTTGGTGTCGCCGCCCGGCCGGTGCGCGGTGACCGGCACCTCCGCGGCGACCGGCTCGCCACCGGTGGGGGTGAACTCGATCCGCAACGTTCCCGACGCGGTCGGCGTGAACGTGACCGGCAGCGTCAGCCCGCCTACTCGGGGCACGCCCACCTTCCGGTCCTCGGGCAGCCGCCACCCGTCCGGTCCGGTCACCCGCAGCGTTCCGTTGACGTCGGCGGCCCGCTGGGATGCGAGAGTGGCGCTGATCGTGGCCTCGGCGCCCGCGGGGGCCTCCAGGTCCGCGGGTTCCACGGTCAGGGTGGCCATGGGGCCGTCGCCGTACCTCGGGACGATCTCGGCGATCCGCGGCGGCTCTCCGCCGGCGGCCCAGACCAGCCGCACGGCGTCGGTCTGAGCGTCCTCGGAATCGAGCTCCGTGTACGGTCCGGTGAGCTGCCCAATCGCCCGCCACTGACCGTCGACGCGTACCTGGACCTCGGCCGAGCCGGTGCCGGCGATCAGCACCCGGTCGACCAGCCGCGGCCTGGACAGGGTGGCGACCAGCGCGTCGCCCTCGGCCGGCGCTGTGCCCGCCGTGTAGGCGGTGCCGAGGTCGCCGTCGGCGGCCAGGTCGAGCCCGGTGCCCGCCGGGGTGCCGGTGACGGTGATCGTGGTGAGTGAGTCGTCGTTCACCTGGACGGTGAACTCTCTGACCACGAGCCAGTAGCTGCCGGCGGCGGTGGCGCGATAGCGGACGTAGCGGGCGACGGTGCCCTCTGGTGCCGTGGCCCTGACCTCGGCGGTCGTTCCGGTGACCAGTTGCGTCCAGGTGACGCCGTCGGAGGAGATCTCCAGCGTGCCCGCGTGGATGTAGTCGTTCGGGCTGCCCGGCTTGCCCATGAGCAGCGTGATGTCCCCGATCGGGCGCGGGGCGCCGAGGTCGACGGTGACGTGGTCGCCGGAGCCCGGTGAGCCGTTGCTCCAGTAGAAGGTGTCCGGGTTGCCGTCGACCATCCGGTCGGGAGTGTTGCTCTGGTAGGTGCCGAGGCTGGTGGTGGCGCGCGACCTGGTGGCGGTGACGCCGATCCAGCGGTCCAGCTCGGCGAGCGCGTCGGTGACGAACCGGTCGAGCACGCCATCGCCGACGCGCGGGGCCACGTTGTTGTGCGGGACGCGCGCGTCCCGGATGGCGTTCGCGGCGGCGACGAGCTCGCGCGCCTGGTCGGCGGCCCGCACGGCGGCCCCGCCGTCGTCGTCCTGTACGGCCCGCAGCACGTCTACCGCCTTGACCATGGCCTTCGACCACAACTCGGCCGCCTGCAGCCAGGACGCGGCCTCGTCGACGAAGGTGCGGTCGGGCAGTTTTTCGGTGATCAGCCTGGATCCGGCGACCAGCCGCTCGGCGTACTCGCGCAGCGTGGTCGGCCGCCCCTCGCGCCAGGCGGGCCAGAACGCGGCGACCTCGGCGGCCAGCTGAGGCGACTGCGTGTGATGTATGGGGCCGTCGAGGGTGTTCAGGTCGGCGAAGTCGCGCAGGGCGCGTGCCAGGGCCTCGTCGCCTCCGGCCAGCTCGGTCAGCGCGCGCAGCCAGGACTCCTCGGCGTTGAACGTGGTGTCGTGCCAGCCGAAGTCGGCGAAGGAGTACAACGCGATCCGGCTGACGGCGGCCTGGTTCATCGGGTTGGAGATGATGCCGGCCAGTTGCTCCGACAGACCCGGTTCGCGGCCGTCGTAGGGGGCGAGCAGCAGCCGCCCGCCGGCGTAGTCGTTGACCGGGTAGTTGTCCCAGACCAGGATCTGATGCCCGAAGACCTGCCTGGCCTTTGCCGCCTGCTCCTTGGTGATCTTCGCGGGCACGACGGCGGTGCCGGTCCAGTGCACGATGGCGTCCGGGCTCATGACCTCCCTGATGGCCTTCTTGTAGGGCGTCTCGGTGACGTTGTAGTACTCGGTCGGCACCATCTGCACGGGCGCGACGTCGCCCTTGGCCGCCGCCCACGCCTGTGCGGCGTTGACCAGCTCGCTCTGCGCCCTGCCCGCCGCCGCGCCGCCCGGAGCGCCGTACTTCGCGCGGTCGCCGTCGCAGTTCCAGCGCCCGGAGTCGATGTCGTCCAGGGCGATGTTGAAGGAGCGACCGCCGAGCGCGTAGATGGCGTCGAACTTGGCCAGCAGCGCCGCCACGTCGCTCTCGGAGGTGTAGCAGACGGACAGTCCGGGCGAGATGGCGAAGGTGAAGTCGACGTGCCCGGCCTGTGCGCGCGTGATGAGCTCGCCGAGCTGGGTGAGCTTGTCCTGCGGGTACGGGTCGCGCCATCGGTCGCGGTGATAGGGGTCGTCCTTGGGCGCGTACTCGTAGGTGTTCATCTTGTGCGCGGCGAGGTAGTCGAGGTGCGCCAGGCGCTCCTCGTGTGTCCAGGGCGTGCCGTAGAAGCCCTCGATGGAGCCTCTGTAGCGCATGCCGGGCCAGTCGCGCACCTCGATGCCGGGCACCCGGTCGTTGCCGGGATGCTCGCGGACCAATTGCTCGAAGGTCAGCGCCGCGTAGTAGGTGCCGTCGGCGTCGACGCCGTCGAGCACGACGTGCTTGCGGTCGTCCGCATCGCGGCCGGCGGCCAGCACGTAGCCTTCGGCGGGCAAATCGGCGGCGCCCTCGACGTCCAGAAGGGCGAGGGCGGCGCCGCCGTCGCCGAGCCAGATGGTGACGGGGGTGTGGGGATCGTCGCCGTCGGTGGCACTCACCTGCCGGACACCGGCCTTGGCCAGGGTACGGCGTACCACGGTTTCCGCGTGCGGGTCGCTCTGACCGGTACGGACCAGTCCGACCACGGGGGTGAGGGGGAAGCCGTCGTCGCGGCTCTCCACCTGCTGGGCGGGCGGGCTGATCGGGACGGAGTCCGCCTGCGCGGGTGAGCTGGTCAGGATGAGTAGGGGGAATGAGAGCGTCGTCAGGATCATGCCGGCTAAGAGGCGGTTGGGGGCCACGAGTCCTCCTGGACAAAACCAGTGCCGAAAAATCCGAAACCCAGCTAAGAGGGCCGAATTGTCCACATTCGATCATTTGGCCTGCCTTCTGGTCAATACCAGTCGCGATTTTGCGATGAACTGGTCCAGACCACCACCAGGCAACAGCAGCCCCCGGGGCCGACGCCAGGTCCACGAAGAGCGCGAGCGCGCCGGCCGAGGAATCACCCGCCCCCGTCCGGGTAGCCATGAGCGAATGCGGAACGAGGACCGATCCACATCGAGCGGCGCCGATCGCGGCCTGGGAGTCCGGCTGGGCGTCACGAGCCTCGCGGTCGGGCTGGCCATGATCCCGTTCACGCTGCTGCTCGCCGTGGCCAAGATGCCCGTCAACCGGCTGGACGCCGAGGTCGCCGAGGAACTGCACGAGTACGCGCACGCCAACCCCGCCGTGACCAGGGTGCTCATCGTGTGGACCGACCTGTTCGGGCCCTGGCCGTGGCGCGTCGCGGTCGCCGTGTTCGCCGCCTGGCTGGTGTACAAGGGCGCCCCCAGGCTGGCCGCCTGGGCGGTCACCACCCTGATCGTGGGCGGGCTGCTCGGCGTCGCCCTCAAGGTCGTGGTCGCGCGGGCCAGGCCGCACCTTCCCGATCCCGTCGCGCTGGCACCGGGCGAATCCTTCCCCTCTGGTCACGCGCTCAACGTGACCCTCGGTGCGGGGGTGGTCGTCCTGCTCCTGCTGCCCATGCTGCCCCGGTGGGGGCGACGGGTCGCCTGGGTCGTCGCCGCCTTCCTGGTGCTGTCGGTCGGCTACACCCGGATCGCCCTCGGCGTGCACTGGGTGAGCGACGTGGCCGCCGGGACCGTGCTGGGTGCGGCCGTGGTCGCCGCCACCGCGGCGGCGTTCGAGACCTGGCGGCGAGGGCAGGGGCGCAGGCCCGCCACCCCGCTGACCGAGGGAGTGGAACCCGAGTCCGTGAAGGTGACCCATGACCAGAGCTGAACACGTCAAGCACTACGCGCTGACACTCGTCTTACCGCTGCTGCTGATGCTCGGGCTGACGTACGGCGCGGGCCGGCTGATCCTCGAGGCGCGCACCGGGGAGGCGGCCACGAACGGCGACCTGGCCGGGGAACGCACCTCCCTGTGGAACACGCTCACCGACTTCGGCAGCAGCCTGTCCGACACCCCGTACATCGTGGCGCTGACCGCGATCGCCGTGATCGTCTTCCGGCTCGTCCTCAAGCGCTGGCGGGAATCGATCTTCCTCGTCGTGGCGGTCTGGAGCCAGTCGCTCATCTTCCTCACCACCACCGTGCTCATCGACCGCGAGCGCCCGCCGGTCCCCCACCTCGACCCCGCTCCCCCCACCTCCAGCTTCCCTTCGGGCCATGTCAGCGCCGCCGTGGCCTTCTACTGCGGGCTCGCGCTCATCCTGAGCACACACGTCCGCCACCGGGCGCTCCAGGTGGTGATCTGGGTGCTCGGCGTCGCCGCCCCGCTCATCGTCGGCTTCTCCCGCCTCTACCGGGGCATGCACTTCCCCACCGACGTCGCCTGGGGCATGCTGCTGGGCGCCGTCTGCGTCGTGGTGGCGGCGCGCGCCATCCTGTACCGGCGGCATGAGGGGGCTCGGCCCCGGCTGGCATCACGCGACGACCCCGAGGGAGTCAGTCCCGGCCGCGCGGCACCCCGATGACCCGCCGCATCAGGCAGTGCCTGAAGCCGTGATGCCGGCGAGTTCATCACTCAGATGGGCGGCGAGTTCGTCCAGGTCGGGGACGCCGTCGGGATCGGCGATGAGGTTGATCGTGACCGTGCCCGCGTAGGACAGGATCTCGAAGGTCACCGTCACGTTGCCGCTCTCGGCGACCGCCACGGGGATCAGCCGGCGGATGGTCGCGCCGGCGAAGGTCCACGGGTGATCGGGGCCGCGCACGTTGCTGACCAGGGTGTGGATGCGTCGCTGGCGGCGTAGGTACCAGCGGTAGAGCCCGATCGCGGACAGCATCCGGAACACCGGGCCGAACAGGCCGGCCGCCGAGCCGTCGGCGGCCTGCTGCTTGCGCTCCCCGATCAGGGCGGCGATCTTCACCAGCCGCTCTTCAGGGGCGCCGGTGAGGGGCAGGCTGGCGATCAGCACGCCGAACCGGTTGCCGAGCTCGCTGGAGGTGGCGGTACGCCGGGTCGCCACCGGCACCGAGACCGACAGCGCGCCGACGTGCTCGCCACGCCGTTCCAGCAGTCTGCGGAGCGATCCGGTGACAGCCGTCAGCAGAGCGTCGTTCACGGTGCAGCCGTGACGGTGCGCCGCGGACCGCACCGCCGCCAGGTCGGCTCGTACGACGGCGAACGTGCGCCGCGCGCCGGTCGGCCGCAGCAACGAGCAGTGTGCGATGGGTTCCGGCCGCATCCCGCCCGTCGCGGCGGTGGCGGCCTTCGCGCCCCGCCAGAAGGCTCGCATCCGGCCGAGGGCCCGCAGGCGTTCGGCGAAGGCGTCGGCGGCGAGGAGCCGCAAGGACGGCGGGCGCCGGGGGAAGCCGGCGGGAGCGGGTCGTCCGGACCGGTCGACGAGCGCCGCGAGCATGGCGAGTCCGCCGATCCCGTCGGCCAGCACGTGGTCGAGGACCACGATCAACGCGACCGCGCCGCCGTTCAGCCCTGTGACGAAGATCGCCGTCCACCGTGACGGCGGCAGGGGACCGGTCAGTACGGCGGCGGCCACGTCCAGCAAGGCCCGCTCGTCCCCCGGCGAGGGGCAGGTGAGCTGCCGCACGTGCAGGCGGATGTCGAATCCAGGGTCGTCCAACCACACGGGGCGGCCGCAGCCGAAGGGCACGGGCACCAGCCGCTGCCTCAGCCGCGGCACGGACCGGATCCGGTCGGCGAGTAACGCCATCGCCTCCGTCACCTCGAACTCCGGTCCCGCCTCCAGCATGAGGACCGCGCCGGCTCGCTGGGACAGCGACGTGCCCTTCCCCATGGCCAGCATGGCCACGTCCGACGCGCTGGCGCGGTCGATCATCGCCCTTCCTCCGGCGGCGTGGGCTCGCTGGTGAGCACGCCCGCGACGAAGCCCTCACGGCGGGTGTTGCCGCCGTACGCGCCCTCCACGATCAGCCGATCGCCCGCGGCCGCCTTCATGGTGAGCTCCTCATCTCCACTGCGTCTCCCTTGCGTCTCCACTGCGTCTCCACTGCGTCTCCACTGCGAGCCGGGGATGATTCTCATCCCGCTTCCACCGTCCGGCTCCCGGCTCGCGTGCGGCAGTGCCTTAGGTCTTCGAAGCGAGGGGACCTTCGTCCTGCCTCCCGACACCTCTCAGGCGGTGTGCGGTTCGAGCGTGGAGGCGGCGGCCGGGGCCGGCGCGCAGGGCCACGCGGTGGGCCACGGTTTCGGCGCCGTGGTCGATTCCGGTGCCGACGGGTGTCCCGGTGAGCGGGATCGCGGCCGAGACGGCCGGGGTCCGGTTGCTCTGCTGGTCGCGAGGCGCCGGCGACGGCCCGCGCCCCCTACCCGCGAGGAGAGGACCGTGCCAGAGGTGGGCAGCCGTGACAGGCGGGAGGATTCCGTGGGCACGCTGGCGGAGGACCGTCCGGCGGGCCGGGTCACGTTCGCGGAGCTGATCGAGGCACGCGCGAACGACGACCGGGCCGGGCTGAGGTTCGAGGACCGGCGCTGGAGCTGGCGGGAGGTCGTGGCGGAGGCGCGGCTGCGGGCCGGGCTCGCCCGGGAGCTGCGCCGGCCCGGCCCCTGGCATGTCGGGCTGCTCCTGGACAACACTCCGGAGCACCTGTTCTGGCTGCTCGGGGCGGCGCTGGCCGGGGCGGCCGTCGTCGGGATCAACCCGACCCGCCGGGGCGCCGAGCTGGCCGCCGACATCGACTTCACCGACTGCGGGCTGATCGTCACCGAGACCGCGAGACGGCCGCTGCTGGACGGGCTCGACCTGGACTGCCCGCCCGACCGGGTGCTGGTCACCGGCACCGGCGAGTACGCGCGGACGCTCGCCGCGGCCTCTCCCCTGGCCGCCGGCCACCCGCGGCCCGAGCCCGCCACGATCTTCTCGCTGGTCTTCACCTCCGGCACCACCTCCGCGCCCAAAGCGGTGATCTGCAGCCAGGGACGGCTCGGCCGGATCGCCGTGCAGCAGCGGGAGCGCAGGGGGCTCGGCCGCGACGACGTCTTCTACGTCGTGATGCCGATGTTCCACTCGAACGCGATCATGGCCGGCATCGCCCCCGCCGTCAGCGCGGGCGGATGCGTGGTGCTGCGCCGCAGGTTCTCCGCGTCGGTGTTCCTGCCCGACGTGCGCCGCCACGGGGTGACCTTCTTCAACTACGTCGGCAAGCCGCTGCACTACATCCTGGCCGTCCCGGAGCGGGAGGACGACGCCGACAACCCGCTGCGGATCGCGTTCGGCAACGAGGCGTCCGAGCGTGACATCGCGGAGTTCGGCCGGCGCTTCGGCTGCGCCGTCATCGACTCGTACGGCTCCAGCGAGGGCGAGATCCGCATCAGCCGCGTGCCGGGGACGCCGCCCGGCTCGCTGGGGGTGGCCGAGGAGGGCACGGTCGTCGTGAACCCGGAGACGCTGGAGGAGTGCCCGCGCGCGGTGATCGACGGGAACGGCGCGCTGCTCAACGCCGACGAGGCCATCGGCGAGATCGTCAACAAGGCGGGGGCCGCGGTGTTCGAGGGCTACTACCGCAATCCGGAGGCGACGGCGCGGCGGATCCGGGGCGGGTGGTCGTGGTCGGGCGACCTCGCCTACCGGGACGCCGAGGGCTTCTGGTACTTCGCCGGCCGCGACAGCGACTGGCTGCGGGTGGACGGGGAGAACTTCGCCGCCGCGCCCGTCGAGCGGCTGCTGTCGCGGTTCGAGGCGTTCGCCGACGTGGCGGTCTACGCGGTGCCGGATCCGGACGCCGGCGACGAGGTGATGGCGGCGGTGGTGCTCGCGGAGGGGCGGGAGTTCGACCCGGGCGCCTTCGGCGGGTTCCTGGCGGGTCAGCCGGATCTCGGCACGAAGTGGGCGCCGCGTTATGTCCGGGTCACCGCCGAGTTGCCGCGCACGGCCACGAGCAAGGTCGTCAAGCGTCCGTTGCGGGACGCGGCCTGGCGCACCGCCGACCCCGTGTTCGTCCGGCCCGGCACGGCTCTGGCCTACGAGCCGTTCGACCCCGGGGCCCCTGACGGCCGTTCCCGCCAGGCCTGATCTGGCGCGCGAGCCGGTGCTCGACGTGACCGGCCCATGCCCCCCGGGCGTGAGCCGTACGGATGTGTGGCCCGTACGGCTCGCGACTGGTCGGTCAGTGAGCCGTACGGGTGAGGGCCCGTGGGGCTCGCGGCCCTGCTCCCCGGGTGAGGGCCCGTACGGCTCGCGGCCGGCCGGTCAGAGGCGCTCGATGACGGTGACGTTGGCCTGGCCGCCGCCCTCGCACATGGTCTGCAGACCGTAGCGGCCGCCGGTGCGCTCCAGCTCGTGCAGCAGGGTGATCATCAGGCGGGCGCCGGTCGCGCCGAGCGGGTGACCGAGCGCGATCGCGCCGCCGTTCGGGTTGACCCGCGCCGGGTCGGCCCCGGTCTCCTTCAGCCAGGCCAGCACGACCGACGCGAACGCCTCGTTGATCTCGACCGCGGCCATGTCGTCGATCGACATGCCGCTCTTCTTCAGCGCGTAGGCCGTGGCGGGGATCGGGGCGGACAGCATCCGGATGGGGTCCTCGCCGCGCGCGGACAGGTGGTGGATGCGGGCGCGGGGGCGCAGGCCATGGGTCTTCACCGCGGCCTCGGAGGCGATCAGCAGGGCGGCGGCGCCGTCGGAGATCTGCGAGGCGACGGCGGCGGTGAGCCGCCCGCCCTCCTCCAGGCTCTTCAGCTTCGCCATCTTCTCCAGGGAGGTGTCGCGGCGCGGCCCCTCGTCGGCCGAGACGCCCTCGAACGGGGTGATCTCGCGGTCGAAGCGGCCCTCGTCGATCGCGCGGATGGCGCGCCGGTGCGATTCGAGGGCGAACGCCTCCATGTCCTCGCGCGAGATGTCCCAGTCGCGGGCGATCATCTCGGCGCCGCGGAACTGGGAGACGTCCTGGCCGGGGTAGCGGGCCTGCCAGCCGCGCGAGCCGGCGAACGGCCCCTCGGTGAGGCCGAGCGCGTCGGTGGCGCCGCGCGAGGCGTAGGCGATCGGGATCATCGACATGTTCTGCACGCCGCCGGCCACCACGAGGTCGCTGGTGCCCGACATGACGGCCTGGGCCGCGAAGTGCACCGCCTGCTGGGAGGAGCCGCACTGCCGGTCGACGGTGACGCCCGGCACCTCCTCGGGCAGCCCGGCGGCCAGCCAGCAGGTGCGGGCGATGTCACCGGCCTGCGGCCCGACCGTGTCGAGGCAGCCGAAGACCACGTCCTCCACCGCCGCCGGATCGACCCCGGAGCGGGACATCAGCTGGGTCAGCGCGTGCGCGCCGAGGTCGGCCGGGTGCACGCCGGAAAGCCCGCCGCCACGCCTGCCCACGGGGGTGCGCACCGCTTCGACGATGTATGCCTCCGCCATCGGAAACTCCTCAGGTTGTCAGGATCCCTTCCAGGACCATCGCTATGTACTGCCTGGCGATCTCTTCGGCGGGCAGCGGGCCGTCGCTTCGGTACCAGCTCGCGGCCAGCCACACGGTGTCGCGGATGAAGCGGTAGATCAGTCCGGTGTCGAGGTCGGCGCGGAGGATCCCGTCGGTGACCCCCCGGTCCAGGACCGACAGCCACATCTCGCGGAACCGCCGCTGAGTATCGACGAGGTACGAAAAACGGGGAATTGTCGCTAGATGCTTGGATTCGTTCTGATAGATCACCACGGCCGGCCGGTACCGCTCGATGCACCGGAACGACTCGGTGATCAGCGCCTCGAAGGTCTCCCGCACGCCCAGGCCGGAGGCGATCACCTTGTCGTAGGCGGACCACATGTCGGCGAGGAAGACGGACAGGATCTCGTCGACCATCGCCTCCTTGGAGTCGAAGTGGTAGTAGAGGCTGCCGCCCAGGATGTCGGCGGCGTCGGCCACCTCGCGGACCGTCGTGGCCGCGTATCCCCTGGACGCGAACACCTCGGCGGCGGTCGCGAGCAGCTCCGCCCGCCGCCCGGCCCGGGCGGCGGCGGTGCTCTGGGAATCTCGGCGTCGTGCACTCATCGGAAGGCGGACCTCTCAGGGATGCTGGCTGGAGACCGAGACGACCTCTCCGGTCATGTAGGAGGAGTAGTCGCTCGCGAGGAAGACGATAACGTTGGCGACCTCCCAGGGCTCCGCGTAGCGGCCGAAGGCCTCCCTGCCGGTGAGCTCGGCCAGCAGCTCCTCGGTCGTGACCTTGGCCAGGTGCGGGTGCATGGCCAGCGAGGGGGCCACCGCGTTGACCCGCACACCGTACGGCGCGGCCTCGATCGCCGCGCACCTGGTCAGCGCCATCACGCCGGCCTTGGCCGCGGCGTAGTGGGCCTGGCCCTCCTGCGCCCGCCAGCCGATCACCGACGCGTTGTTGACGATCACGCCGCGTCCCCGGGGTTGCATGCGCGCCAGCGCGGCCCGGGTGCAGCGCATCGTGCCGCCCAGGGTCACGTCCAGCACCCGGCCCCACTGCTCGTCGGTCATCTCCACGAGCTTGGCCGTGCCGCCGAGCCCGGCGTTGTTGACCACCACGTCCACCGGGCCGAACCTCTCCTCGGCGGTCGCGAACAGGCTCTGGACCTGCTCCTCGGAGGTGACGTCGCACGGCACGGCGGTCACCGCGGCGCCGTGCTCGCCCTCCAGCGCGGCCAGGCTCTCCCCGAGCCGGCGCTCGTGGGCGTCGCTGATGACCACCCGCGCGCCCTCCTCCAGCATGCGCCGGGCGCACGCGCCTCCGATGCCGGTGCCGGCCGCGGCCGTCACCACCGCCACCCGGCCACGCAGCAGGCCGTGACCGGGAACGTAGGCCGGCGGGCCGCCAGGGACCCGGGACGGGTCCTCCTCCTCGCTGAGCTTCACGTGGTTTACTCTACCAAATAGTTGTTAGAAAGAATGCGAGGGCCCCATGACCGTGGTGCGCTACGAACGGCGCGGACCCGTGGCGATGGTCACCATGAACCGCCCCGACTACCGCAACGCCCAGAACTCAGCGATGACCTACGCCCTCGACGAGGCCTTCTACCGGGCCGCGGCCGACGACGACGTCAAGGTGATCGTGCTGGCCGGGGCGGGCAAGCACTTCTCCGCCGGCCACGACATCGGCACCCCCGAGCGCGACGCGGACGTCTCGTTCGAGCGCAAGGCCGGCCTGTGGTGGGACCACGTGGGCAAGGAGGGGGCCGAGAGCCGGTTCGCCCGCGAGTCGGAGGTCTACCTCGGCATGTGCCGGCGGTGGCGGGAGATCCCCAAGCCGACGATCGCGATGGTGCAGGGCGCGTGCATCGCGGGCGGGCTCATGCTGGCCTGGGTGTGCGACCTGATCGTCGCCTCCGACGACGCGTTCTTCGCCGACCCGGTGGTGCGGATGGGCATCCCGGGCGTCGAGTACTTCGCCCACCCGTGGGCGATGCCGCCGCGCATCGCCAAGGAGTTCCTCTACACCGGCGACCGGATGCCCGCGCGGCGCGCGTACGAGGTGGGGATGGTCAACCGGGTGGTGCCCCGCGAGGAGCTGGAGGCGCGGACCCTGGCGCTGGCCGAGCGGATCGCGGCCATGCCGCGGATGGGCCTGGCGCTGACCAAGAAGGCGGTCAACCAGGCCGAGGACCTGCAGGGCATGCACGTCGGCATGGACTCCGTCTTCGGCCTGCACCACCTCGCCCACGCGCACAACGCCGAGACGGCCGCCGACTCCCTGGCCGGGATGGACCCCAGGAGCATGAAGGCGGCCGCCGATGGATCTTGACCTGTCGTCCGTGGAGCCGTTCCGCGCCGAGGTGCGCGCGTGGCTGCGGGAACACGTCCCGGCCGCGCCGCTGCCGTCGCTGGAGACGGCGGAGGGCTTCGCCGCCCACCGCGCCTGGGAGCGCGAGCTGCACGCGGCCCGCCTGTCGGTGGTGTCCTGGCCGGAGGAGTACGGCGGCAGGAACGCGACGCCGCTGGAGTGGCTGGTCTTCGAGGAGGAGTACTACGCGGCCGGGGCGCCGGGCCGGGTCGGCCAGAACGGCGTCAACCTGCTCGCGCCGACCCTGTTCCAGCACGGCACGCCCGAGCAGCTCGCCCGCGTCCTGCCGCCGATGGCCTCGGGCGAGGTGATCTGGGCGCAGGCCTGGTCGGAGCCGGGCGCGGGCAGCGACCTGGCGTCCCTGCGGGCCACCGCGACCCCGGTCGACGGCGGCTGGCTGCTGAACGGGCAGAAGACGTGGAGCTCGCGCGCCGCCTTCGCCGAGCGGGGCTTCGGCCCGTTCCGCTCCGACCCGGATGCCGAGCGGCACCACGGCCTGACGTACCTGATGTTCGCACTGGACGCCGAGGGGATCACCCGCAGGCCGATCGGCCGCATCGACGGCAAGCCGGCCTTCGCCGAGCTCTTCTTCGACGACGTGTTCGTGCCCGGCCACGACGTCATCGGCGAGCCGGGCGAGGGCTGGCGGGTCGCGATGAGCACCACGGGCAACGAGCGCGGGCTCACCCTGCGCAGCCCTGGCAGGTTCCTGGCCGCCGCCGACCGGCTGGTGGAGCTGTGGCGCGCGCACGGCGACCCCGCCGACACCGCCATGCGCGACCGGGTGGCCGACGCGTGGATCAGGGCCCGCGCCTACCGGCTCAAGGGGTTCGAGACGATCTCCCGCGCCGAGGACGTCGGCGCGGAGTCCAGCGTCAACAAGATCTTCTGGTCGGAGCTGGACGTGGCGCTGCACGAGACGGCCCTCGACCTGCTGGGCCCGGACGGCGAGCTGGCGGGCGAGTGGCTGGAGGGCTACGTCTTCTCCCTCGCCGGCCCGATCTACGCCGGCACCAACGAGATCCAGCGCAATGTCATCGCCGAGCGCGTGCTCGGCCTGCCGAGAGCGGGGCGAGCGTGAAGTTCATCCTCGACGCCGAGCAGAGGCTGTTCGGCGAGACCCTGGACAAGCTGCTGGCCCAGGCGGGGACGCCGGCCGTGGCCCGCGACTGGGCGGCCGGCCGGCCGGAGCCCGGCCTGGCCCTGTGGCGGTCGCTGGCCGGGGCCGGGGTGTTCGCGGTCGCCGTGCCCGAGCGGGCGGGCGGCGCGGGCGTGCTCCCCGTGGAGCTGGTGACGGCGTTTCACGAGCTCGGCAGGCACGGCGTGCCCGGACCCTACGCCGAGACCGTGGCCGCGGCCGTCCTGCTCGACCGGCTCACACCGGCCGCCCGGCTGGCCTTCCTCGCCGAAGACCCGGCCGCCGCCCGGCCGTCCTTCCTCGCGGAGGAGACGTCCGGCGCCCGGCCGTCCGACACCACCGAGAACACGTCCGGCGCCCGGCCGTCCTTCCTCGCCGACGGGACGGCCGGCGGGTGGCAGGCCGGTATCGCCGAAGGCGCGGTCGTGGTGTCGCTCGCGTTGCCCCCGGCGGCGCCGTACGCGCTGGACGCGGACGTCGCCGGCGTCGTGCTGACCGTCGAGGGCGAGGAACTGCGGACCGGGGTCCCGGGGGACGTCCGGAAGTCGCTGGACCCGGCTCGGCGGCTGTTCGCGGTCACGCCGGGCGACGTGCTGGCCACCGGCCCGGAGGTGGCGGCCGCCGCCGGCGAGGCCCGCGACCTGGGCACGCTGGCCTGCGCCGCCCAGCTCACCGGGATCGGCCGCCGCCTGCTGGAGGTGTCGGTGGACCACGCCAGGACGAGGCGGCAGTTCGGGCGGCCGATCGGTGAGTTCCAGGCGGTCAAGCACCATCTGGCGAACGCGCTGGTCGAGCTGGAGTACGCCCGCCCGCTGGTGCACGGCGCGGCCCTCGCGTACGGGTCGCCGGACTTCCCCCGTGAGGTGTCGGCCGCCAAGGTGATGGCGTCGGAGGCGGCGTACGGGGCGGCCAGGATCGCCCTGCAGGTGCACGGCGCGATCGGCTACACCGACGAGTACGATCCCAGCCTGCTGATCCGCAAGGCCCGCGCCCTGCGCGCGGCCTGGGGCTCCCCCGCCGACCACCGCGCACGCGTGATGTCGGCGCTCACCGGAGCCTGACCCAGGCCGACCCGTTCAGCCGGTCAGGTTCGCGCCGAGGCCGCGGATGACGCCCGCGGCCTGGGCGACGATCCCACCGATCAGCTCCTCGCAGGAGGGCAGGTCGTCGATGAGCGCCACGACCTGCCCGGAGGCGAGCACGCCGAGGTCGGGGCGGCCGTCGACCATGGCCGCCTTCAGCAGCATCGGGGTGTTGGCCGCCATCAGGACCTGCGACCAGGTGAGCTCCTTGCCGTGCTTCATGGCCAGCCCGTCGCGGATCATCGCCGCCCAGGACATCCGGGAGATCTTCTTGAACCGCGCGGCGTTGCGCACCGCGCGGATCATCCCGGTCACCCGGCCCGAGCGTTCCAGCCCGTCCACCAGGCCGGTGCGCAGCACCCGGTGCGGCATACCGTCCACCTGGCGGGTGACCACGGTCTCGGACATGCTGAGGTAGGTCTGCTTGACCGCGTCGGGCACCGAGCTGTCGGAGGTCAGCAGGAACCGGGTGCCCATCGCCACGCCCGCCGCGCCGTAGGCGAGGGCCGCCGCGAGGCCGCGCCCGTCGAAGAAGCCGCCCGCCGCGATGACCGGGATGTCGACCGCGTCGACGACCTGGGGCAGCAACAACGTGGTGGCGACCGCGCCGGTGTGGCCGCCGCCCTCGCCGCCCTGCACCAGCACGGCGTCGGCGCCCCAGGCCGCGACCTTCTCGGCGTGCCGCCGCGCGCCGACCGACGGGATCACCACGACGCCGGCGTCCTTCAGCCTGGCGATCAGCTCCCGGCGCGGGGCCAGCGCGAACGACGCGACCTTCACCCCGTTCCTGATCAGCAGGTCGATGCGGTCGGCCGCGTCGGAGGCGTCGGCGCGCAGGTTGACTCCGAAGGGGGCGCCGGTGCGGGAGCGGACCTCCTTGATCGCGGCGGCGAGCTCGTCGAGGGTCATCGTGGCCGAGCCGAGCACGCCGAGCCCTCCGGCGTTGGCCACGGCGGAGACCAGCCGCGGGCCCGCCACCCAGCCCATGCCGGTCTGCACCACCGGGTGCCGGACGCCCACGAGCCGGGTCAGCGGCGTGTCCAGAACCTGCCCGGCCACACCGGGACCACCGCCCGAGGCATCCCCGTGCCCGGCCACACCGGGACCTCCCCCCGAAGTGTCCCCGTGCCCGGCCGCACCGGGACCACCGCCCAAGGTGTCCCCGTGCCCGGTCACGGCCGGACCTCGCGGTCGCGCAGGGACCGCGGGTCGAGCACCTCGCGGATCAGGCGCAGCTCCTCGCCGGACGGCTGCCGGGTCTCGGGCACGTCACCCTCGACGACCGGCTCGAACCCGGTGGCGGCCAGGATCTGCTCGACCTCGACCCCGGGGTGCGCCGAGACCAGCCGCATCGTCCCGTCGGGCGTGCCGAAGTCGAACACCGCGAGGTCGGTCACCACGCGGCGCAGGTCATGGAACCGCGCGGCCTCCGCGCCCAGCTCGGCGGCCCGGTCGTGGCCGACGCCGCTGACCATGTCGACCTTCGGCACGAAGACGCGGGCCGAGTGCCGGGGGATCCAGTAGCTCGTCGGGTCGCAGATCGTGTTGCCGGGGGCGCCGCGCACGCCGAGGAGCTGCGATTTCGGCCGTGCCCAGTCGCCGACGGCGGAGATGTTGGTGTTGCCGTGCCGGTCGATCTGCGAGGCGCCCATCATCACGTGCCGTCGCCCGTTCTGCACCAGCCACAGGTGCTCGCGGAACGGCAGCCACCCCTCGACCGCTCCGGCCGGCGCGCCGAACGGCACGGCCTCGGCGGTGAGCAGCGCGCCGCCGTCGGTGGTCAGCAGGCCGGGCTCGAACGTGAGCCGGGCCAGCCGGGCGCCCAGGACCGAGCAGGTGCCCATCGCCGCGGCCAGGATCTCGCCGTCGCCCCGCCACGCCTCGGCGCAGGCGACCACGCAGATCTCCGCTCGGGTCGCGCTCATCGTGCCGCCCCTTCCTCACGCCGCTCTTCGTGCCATCGCCGTACGGCCTGCCGGTAGGCGGCCTCGTCACCGGACAGGAACCGGTCGGCGAAGGCGGCCCACTCCGCCGGGTCGGCGGCCGAGGCGGCGTAGTGCCGCTGGAACGCCTCGTCCCGGCCGGAACCGAGGTCGGTGAAGTGGCCGCCGTCGGGCGTCTCCACCACGCCCCTGACGTGCATGCGGCTGACCAGCAGCGTCTGCGGCGGGCCGCCCAGCTCTCCGGGCGGCACCATCCGCTCGCAGGACAGGTAGCAGCGCGCGGCGGCCTTGGCGAACAGGTCGTCCAGGTACGGGTCGGGGCCGAGGTAGCGGCCGTTGCCGCGGGTGTCGGCCAGGTCGAGGTGCACGAGCGCCGCGTCCATGGTGAGCGCCGGCACCGCGACCAGCTCCTCCTGGTCCTCGTACGGCGAGCGGACGGTGCGCAGGCCGGGGTTGACCCGCAGGACGTCGGAGCCGAGCCCGGCCCGCGTCGGCAGGAACGGCAGCCGGTGCGCCCCGGCCAGCAGGCCGAACATGAACATGCCCTCGTCGTACTCGGTGAACTCGATCGCCCCGCTCTGCCGGGCGATCCGGAAGTGCGGTTCGAGGGCGACGGAGTCGAGCGTCACGAACGGGGCGACGACCCGGCGGACCTTGCCCGCCGCGCACAGCAGGCCGACGTCCGGCCCGCCGTACGACACGAGGGTCAGGTCCTCGAGCGAGGACCGGTAGATCGCCCGGACCAGGGCCATCGGCTTGCGCCGCGATCCCCAGCCGCCGATCCCGATCGTCATGCCGCTCTCCAGTGAGCCGACGATCTCCTCGACGGACATCACGGCGCCCATCACGCGCCCCCTTCCGCGACGAAGGCGTCACGATGCCGATCGCCGGCGCCCATCAGGTTGAGCTCGTAGGTGAAGCCCTGCTCGTAGCGGTAGCTGCGCTTGACGTCGACCGGGTCGATGCCGTTCAGCGACTCCTTGGCGCGCCGGATCACGTACGGGTCCTTGGCGGCGATCCGGGCCGCCACCTCCAGCGCGGCGTCGCGGAGCCCGTCGCGAGGCGCGATCTCCAGCACCGAGCCGAACGCGTGCAGCTCGGCCGCCGTCACGTTGCGGCAGGTGTAGACCATCGCGCGCATCAGATGCTGGGGCACCAGCCGGGCGAGGTGGGTGGCCGCGCCGAGCGCGCCCCGCTCGACCTCGGGCAGCCCGAAATAGGCGTCGTCGGAGGCCACCACGATGTCGGCGTTGCCGGCCAGGCCGACCCCGCCGCCCAGGCAGAACCCGTGCACGGCCGCGATCACCGGAACCTCGCACTCGTAGACCGCCGCGAACGCCGCGTAGCAGCCCCGGTTGGCCCCTACCAGCGCTTCGAAGCCACTGGTGGCCTGCATCTCCTTGATGTCGACGCCGGCGTTGAAGCCCCGGCCCTCGGCGCGCAGCACCACCACGCGGGTCCCGGGGTCACGCCCGGCGTCCCGGACGGCATCGGCCAGGTCGAACCAGCCCCGCACGGTCAGCGCGTTGACCGGCGGCACGTCCATCACGATCTCGGCGATGCCCTCGTCGTGGCTGCTGGTGGAGATTCCCATAAGCTACCTTTCGACCTAACATTTGTTAGAAACTAAGCTAGCAGAGCGGCCCGTTTTCCTCGACGCCGCCCGATTTCCCCCGTAAGACCGCACGTCGCTCCGCAAGACCGCACGTTGCTCCGCAGGGCGACAACGTCGCTCCGTAAGACCGCATGTCGCTCCGCAAGACCCCGAGGAGACCTGAAAATGATCTGCGAGGACCGAGTCGTCATCGTGACCGGCGCCGGGCGCGGCCTCGGCCGCGCGCACGCGCTGGAGTTCGCCCGGCAGGGTGCCCGGGTCGTGGTCAACGACCTCGGAGTCGGCCCCTCCGGCGAGGGCGGGTCCGACGGCCCGGCTCAGGCGGTGGCCGAGGAGATCCGCGCGCTGGGTGGCGAGGCGGTGGCCGACCGCTCCGACATCGCCACCGACGAGGGGGCGCGGCGGCTGGTGGCGACCGCGCTGGAGCGCTTCGGCCGGCTCGACACGCTGGTCAACAACGCCGGGTTCGTCCGCGACCGCATGCTCGTCAACCTGTCGGAGGAGGAGTGGGACGCGGTGACGCGGGTCCACCTGAAGGGGCACTTCCTGCCGCTGAAACACGCCGGGCTGCACTGGCGGGCCGAGTCCAAGGCGGGCCGGCCGGTGGACGCCCGCGTGGTCAACACCTCGTCCGGGGCCGGCCTGCTGGGCAGCGTCGGGCAGGGCAACTACTCGGCCGCCAAGGCGGGCATCGTGGGGCTCACCTTGGTCGCGGCGGCCGAGCTGGGCCGCTACGGAGTGACCGTCAACGCCATCGCGCCCGCCGCCCGCACCCGGATGACCGAGGAGGTCTTCGCGCGGACGATGGCGGCCCCCGAGGACGGCGCCTTCGACGCCATGGCGCCGGAGAACGTGTCGCCGCTGGTCGTCTGGCTCGGCTCCGCCGAGTCCAAGGACGTGACCGGGCGGGTCTTCGAGGTCGAGGGCGGCCGGATCTGCGTGATGGAGGGCTTCCGGCACGGCCCGGCCACCGACAAGGGCGCCCGCTGGGACGCCGCCGAGCTCGGCCCGCGGATCGCCGCCCTGCTGACCGCGGCCACCCCGCCGGAACCGGTCTACGGCGCCTGACCGGACGCCCGTGACCGACGACGGCGGAATCAGTCGAGGTCATCCGCCGCGAACGTCGGGGCGCGGGCGCATACCCACGCCATCCCGCGCCGGGTAGGTCCGGGAGACCGGACACTCCTCCCTCTCCGTGGACTAACCTACGCACATGCGCGATCATGTGATCATGACCCCGACCGATGTCAAATCGGCCGGGGCGAGATGCGCCGCGGTCGGGAGGATTCTCGAAGAACGTGCTGGCGCGTTCCGGGACGACGCGGCTCCCACACCACGATGCTTCGGTCTTGTGGAAGGCGCTTCCCGAGAGCTTGACGATCACTACCTGGACTTCTACACCGAAGTGAGCGACTACGTCACCGATCTTCACCAGAAGCTGACCACGGCCGGTGCGGCTCTCATGCTCATAGGCCGAAATCAGGAACTCGTTGACGCGCACGAGCGCGAGCACATGGACAGGCTCCCTGACGGCGACTGACCGGGAAGCGCTGACGGTCATCTGATGTCGCGGACGTGAGGCACGAGCTGATCTTCGAGGTGAGCTACCGCGGCGGCTGCGTCTGAACCCTGACCCGCCTCGCGGGCGACCTTCGTGTGAACGGAAATACATGGCCGAGTGGTACGAGAGCCCTCTGCAACTCCTTGAGACCCTCTTCAACGCGATACGTCGCATAGGAAACGACGAGGACGTGCACCGCCTGAGAACCATGGCAGAGGCCTGCCGGCGGATGCAGTCGGCCCTGAAGGAGGCGAACGGCGAGATCGCCCAAGCGGAAGATCTGCTCGGAACCTGGCAAGGCAACAGCGCGACCGAGTTCAAAGAGAACTACGGAAGGCTTCTCGACCCGGAATTCCGGTTACAGGCCATCGCTCAGCTCGGCGAGGCCTCCACCATCCTCGAAAACGCCGCCGATGTGTCAGTCAGTACGCAGAGGGCCATGGCGGAGCTGGTGAAAAGTCTGCTCACAGCGATCGCGATGGCGGTGGCGATCTCGAGTGTCACCGCCGGTCTGGGTAGCTTGGCGGCCTGGGCCAGGACGGCGAAGACGACCAGCGAGGTCGCCTTCGCCGCCGCCACGACTCTCGGCAGACTTCAGCTGATCTTCCGTACGCTCAGTGGACTTCTGAGGACCCTCACGATAACCGTCGGCCGATCGCGGGTGGTGCGCGGCCTCGGCACGAAAGTCGGCAACGAACGCCAGACCTTCCTCCAGATGGCCCGAGGGTCGTGGAAATCGTACTGGCAGCTGTATCGGTGGGGGCTGTTCGGCAACTTCGCCATCAACGCCGCGGCCAACCCGTTCCGCGGACGGCACCCGCTCGACAGGTCTCTTCTGTCGATCGCCGAAGGCAGTAACTCCGCCACCGTCAGCGGCATGCTCGGGGGGACCTCTGGCATTTCCGCGTTGGCCGCGATGAAGCCATGGAAGCGCAACCTGATCCAGGGGGCCGCCGCCGGCAGTACTTCCACGTTCTGGAACGACCGGGTCGAGAACAAGTCGTGGGAGCAGACCGGCAAGGACGTGGTGATCGCGACCATACTCGCGAGCGGTTTGAACATGCTCTATGTCGGCACGGGGGAAAGTAAGCTCGTGGCCGGACTCGGCTCGGAGACCTGGCGAGGATACTGGAAAGAGCTTCCTCCCCTGGCGAAGGGGTATGTCGTGGGCTATCCCGGCAACGTCACCATGAGGGTCGCCGTGCCCTGGGCGGCGAGGCCGGAGCCTCTCGACATGCCGAAGCTCAGGCCACTGCCCGGCGGGCACGATACCCCGGACCTTGACTAGCGGCCGTCACGCGGGAGCCGGAGTCTGTCGCGTACCTCCATCTGCTGGAGGCAGCGATCAGGCCATTGTCCTGCGGGCCGCGCAGGACACTAGCCGGGGGCGAGAGCGGGCAGGCCCGCTTTGTCCACCTTGCCGGCCGCGTTGCGGGGAAGGCGGTCGACGAGGACGACCTCGCGGGGCACCTTGAAGTTGGCCAGCCGGTCCCGGCAGTGGGCGATCAGCGCGTCGGGGGCGAGGACGGCGCCGGGGCGGGGCGCGACGTAGGCCCGGCCCACCTCCCCCAGGCGGGCGTCCGGCACGCCGACCACCGCGGCCTCGGCGACGCCCTCGACGGCGGCCAGCACCTGCTCGACCTCGGCGGGATACACGTTGAACCCGCCGACCACGAACATGTCCTTGGACCGGCCGGTGATGGTCAGGTTGCCGCGCTCGTCGAGCCGGCCGCGGTCGCCGGTCACCAGCCAGCCGTCCCTGATCGTGGCGGCAGTCGCCTCCTCGTCGTCGAGGTAGCCCAGCATCACGTTGTGGCCGCGGACGAGGACCTCGCCGTCGTCTCCCACCGGCACGGGCTCGCCCGCGGCGTCCGCCACGCGCACCTCCACGCCCTCGATGGACCGCCCGGCGGTGCCGGCCACGGTCTCGTCGTCGTCGTCGAGCGAGCAGGCGGTGACCGTGCCGCACGCCTCCGTCAGCCCGTACGCGGTGACGACCTCGGGGAAGAGCTCGGCCCGCATCCGCCGGACCAGGGCGACCGGCACCACCGCCGCGCCGGTCACCGCGAGCCGCAGCGAGGACAGGTCGTAGCGGTCGCGCTCGGGCGCGTCCAGCATCGTGATGTAGATGGTCGGCGCGCCGGGCAGGACGGTGATCCTCTCGGCCTCGATCAGCCGCATCGTCTCCCCCGCCTCGAACACCGGCTGCAGCACCATCGTGGCGACCCGCAGAAGACAGGCGAACATCCCGGCCTTGAACCCGAAGCTGTGGAAGAGCGGGTTGACGATCAGGTAGCGGTCGCCGTGGCGGAGCCCGTTGCGCGCGCTCCAGGCCAGGTAGGTGCGGACGTTCTGGCGATGGGTGCACATGGCGCCCTTGGGCCTGCCGGTGGTGCCGGAGGTGAACAGGATGTCGGCCACGTCGTCGGGACGCACGGCGGCGGCCCGGGCGACCGCCTCCTCCTCCGGGACACCGGCCGCCCCCGCGACGAAGTCCTTCCAGGCGACAGCCCCCGGCCGGGCCACGTCGTCGTACGTCACGACCGTGGACAGCTCGGGCAACCCGGCCGCGGCGTCGTGCCCCTCACCGGAGGGCCCGCCGGCGGAGGGCAGGCCGAGCATGGCGAGGTAGGAGTTGCCGAGGAAGCCGTCCTCCACGAAGAGGAACCGGGCGCGGCCACGACCGAGCAGCCAGCGCGCCTCCTCACCCTTGTACCTGGTGTTGATCGGCACCACGACCGCGCCGACGCTCAGCGCGCCGAGGGCGGTGACGATCCAGCGCAGGCCGTTCGGCGCCCAGATCGCGACCCGGTCCCCCGGCAGGGCGCCGAGCGCGACGAAGGCCCGGGCCGCCTCGCGCACCCGGGCCAGTAACTCCGCGTAGGTCAGCCGGGACGCGCCGTCCACCACGGCCTCGGTGTCGGGGAACTCCCGGGCCGCCCGCTCCAGGACGCCGGGAATCGTCAGTGCCTCGTTGTCGCTCATAACTCCCTGCCTTCTCAGTCGGGACGCGGTCCGATCCGGCGGCGCCGGTGTCGCGCCACGCCCGCGCCGTGGCCCATGGTGACTCGCGGCGGGGCCCGGCGGAGCGGCCGTCCCGGTGGCCGGTATCCGCCCCCCGCGTCAATCCGTCCGGTCGTACCCTCCGAAGGATCGTTCGGGGATCGTTCGGGGATCGTTCGGGGATCGTTCGGGGATCGTTCGGGGATCGGTCGGGAATCGTTCGGCGGACTGTGCGGGAGGGCTTCGGTGGATGTGACGCTGGACTTCGGCGGCCGGGCGGTGCTGGTCACCGGCGGCACCAAGGGTATCGGCTTCGAGATCGCGCGGACGTTCCTCGCCGCGGGCGCCGACGTGGTGGTGTGCGGCCGTAACGAGCCGGACGCGCTGCCGAGCGGGGGTGGCAGGACGGCCCGGTTCATCGCGGCCGACATCCGGGACGCGGGCGCCGCCGCCCGGCTGGTGGAGCAGGCGGTCGAGCTGCTCGGACGGCTCGACGTGCTGGTCAACAACGCCGGGGGCTCCCCCGACTCCGACGCGGCGACGGTCTCGCCGAGGTTCGTCGCCCGGATCGTCGACCTGAACCTGCTCGCCCCGTTCTACGTGGCCCAGCCGGCCAACAAGGTCATGCGCTCACAGGAGACGGGCGGCTCGATCATCAACATCGGCAGCGTCTCCGGCGTGGACCCTCAGCCGGGCACCGCGGCCTACTCGGCGGCCAAGGCGGGCCTGCTCATGCTCACCAGGGCCCTGGCGCTGGAGTGGTCGCCGAAGGTGCGGATCAACCACATCACCACCGGCCTGATCCGGACCGAGTCGGCGGCCGCGCTGTACGGCGAGGACGGCGGCGCGGCCGTCGCCGAGGTCATCCCGATGAAGCGGATGGCGGTGCCGGCCGACGTCGCCAACGCCTGCCTCTACCTGGCCAGCGACCTCGCCTCCTACCTCACCGGCGTGGACATCGCGGTGCACGGCGGAGGCGAGTTCCCGGCCCGTTACACGGTGACGCGGAACTGAGCGCGACCGCCCGAGAGCACGGTCGTGCCGTTCACCTCCGCCTCGAACAGCACGGCCTGCCCGCCCTCCCGGCTGCGGACGGTGAGCCGGTCACCGGGGAAGACCGGGGCGGCGAACCTGCCGTCCAGCTCGGTCAGGTCGGCCGGGTGCGCCCCGACGGCCGCGGCCAGCGGGAGCGTCACCGCGGCCAGCGTGCACAGGCCGTGCAGGAACGGCCTCGGCATCCCGGCCTCCCTGGCCGCCCGCGGGTCGATGTGCATCTGGTGCCGGTCGCCGAGCAGGCGGTAGAGGGCGGCCTGGTTGGGCGAGGTTTCGAGGCGCAGCTCGTGGCCGGGCGGCGGCTCGGGCCGGACGGGAGCCGACGGTCCCCGCTCGCCGCCGAACCCGCCGTGTCCGGGCGCGAACAGCGACCAGGTGGCGACGAAGAAGTCGCTCTCCACCTCCACCTCGAAGACCGCGGCACGCCCCTTGTCCCAGACCTGGGCGACGCGCGCCGACATGGTCAGCTCACCCGCCGGCGGCAGCGGCCCGCGCACCCGCAGCCGCTGGGCGCCGTGCACGGCGGTCCTGGTGTCGAACGCGCCGAGCGAGCCGAGGGCGTCGGGGGCCCACTGCGCCTTCGTCAGCGCGAACGTGGGCAGCACCCGCAGCCGCTCCTCGAAGACCAGGTCGAGGTCCGTCGCCCCGGCGCCCACGGCGAGCGCGTAGAGGATCGCCTCGCGCTCGTCGTAGGCGACCGTCCGCTCGCCGAGGTGGTGGCCGATCCACGTGCCGGCGTCCGCGCCGCTCACGTGTCGCGTCCCAGGACCAGGCCGCTGGTGGGCACGCCGGTGCCCGCGGTGACGATCACGTTGCGCACCCCGGCGGGCTGGTTCACCGAGGTGCCGCGGACCAGCCGGACGGCCTCGGCGACGCCGTTCATGCCGTGCAGGTACGCCTCGCCGAGCTGGCCGCCGTGGGTGTTGAAGGGCAGCCGCCCGCCGAGTTCGAGGTCGCCGGCGGCGACGAAGTCCTTGGCCTCCCCCCTGCCGCAGAAGCCGAGCTCCTCCAGTTGCGGGAGCACCAGCGGCGTGAAGTGGTCGTACAGGATCGCCGCGTGCATGTCCCCGGGGCCGAGGCCGCTCTGGCCGTACAGTTGCCGGCCCACCAGCCCCATCTCCGGGATGCCGCTGATCGTGGGGCGGTAGTAGCTGGTCATCATGTGCTGGTCGGCGCCCGCGCCCTGGGCCGCGGCGCGGATGACCGCGGGCGGGTGCGGCAGGTCGCGCGCCCGCTCGGCCGAGACCACGACCAGCGCCTGGCCGCCGTCGCTCTCCTGGCAGCAGTCCAGCAGGCGCAGCGGCTCGGCGATCCAGCGCGAGGCCTGATGCTCCTCCAGGGTGATGGGCCGCTGGTAGAACCAGGCCGCCGGATTGGTGGCGGCGTGCCGGCGGTCCACGACCGCGACCCGGCCGAAGTCCTCGCTGGTCGCCCCGTACTCGTGCATGTAGCGGCGGGCGAACATGGCGACCCACTGGGCCGGAGTCGACAGGCCGAACGGCGTCATCCAGGAGTAGGCGGCACGGTCGGCGCCGGTGTCCATCGGCCGATCCGCCTGGCCCAGGCCGTAGCGCTCGCCCGACCGCTCGTTGAACGCCCGGTAGCAGACGACGACCTCGGCGACGCCGGTCGCGACGGCCATGGCGGCCTGCTGGATCGTGCCGCAGGCCGCGCCGCCGCCGTGCCCGACGCGGGAGAAGAACGTCAGCTCGCCGATCCCGGTGTTGCGGGCGATGTGGATCTCGGAGCTGGTGTCGGCGGTGAACGTGACCATCCCGTCGACGTCGGACGGCTTCAGCCCGGCATCGGCGACGGCGGCGAGCACGGCCTCGCAGGCGAGCCGCAGCTCGCTGCGTCCGGAGTTCTTGGAGAACTCCGTGGCGCCGATGCCCGCGATGGCCGCGGCGCCGGACAGGGAGCTCGGGCGGTGGCTCATGTCGCGTCCTTCGGGCCCGGCGCCGGCAACCGTACGGCGACGGTGCCGGAGACATGGACGCCCCGGCCGTTCACGCCGCGCACGGCGATCTCGACCCGGTGGTCCTCGTCGTGCCTGGCGGTGACGGTGCCGGTCAGCACCATCGTGTCGCCGGGATGGTTGGGCGCGCCGAGCCTGATCCGGATGGCCTTGACCGTGGCGGCGGGTCCCGCCCACTCGGTGACGTAGCGGTCGACCAGGCCGTTGGTGGTCAGGATGTTCATGAAGACGTCCTCGGATCCCCGCTCGACGGCCAGGCCGGGGTCATGGTGGACGTCCTGGTAGTCGCGGCTGGCGATGGCGGTCGCGACGATCAGGGTGCGGGTCAGCGGGATCGCCAGCTCCGGGAGCGACTCACCCACCGCCACCTCGTCGTACGCCCTGGACGGCAGGTTCATCGGGCCACCGGCCCGGCGGCGAGCACGGCGCCGAGGCGGGCGAGGTCGGCGCTCGGCCCGCCCAGGGTCCCGGCGATCTGCCTGGCCCACAGGAAGTGCCGGTGCACGGGGTAATCGACGTCGACGCCGATGCCGCCGTGCACGTGCTGCACCCGGTGGGCCACGGTCAGCCCGGCGTCGCCGGCCCACCACTTCGCTACCAGCACGTCGGCCGTCGCGGAGCCCTCCGCGAGAGTGGTGACGGCCTGCCAGAGGCACACCCGCATGGCGTCGATGTCGATGTAGCAGTCGGCGAGTTGGTGCTGCACCGCCTGGAAGGTGGCCAGCGGGCGGCCGAACTGCCTGCGTTCCGCGAGGTAGGTCACCGCGTGCCGCAGAGCGCCCTGGGCGACGCCGAGCTGCAGCGCCGCCAGGGCGACGGCGGCGCGTTCGACGGTCCACGTGACGGCTCCGCCACCCGGCGGGCCGACCGCCTGCGCGGGGGCGCCGGTCAGGGTGAGGTTGCCGGCCAGGTCGTGGGTGGTGGTCTCGACCCGCTCCCAGGCGACGCCCTCGGCGCCGGAGTCGACCAGGAACAGGCCCGGCCCCTCCTCGGTGGCGGCCGAGACCAGCACGTGGCTCGCGCCGAACGGCGACGGGACCACGGCCTTCGTCCCGGTCAGCCGCCACCCCCCGCCGTCCGGCACCCCGCCGCCGTCCCGCGCGTCGCCGTCCCGCGCGTCGCCGCCCCGACCATCACCGTCCCGCGCGTCGCCGCCCCGACCGGAGCCGCCCCGACCATCACCGTCCCGCACGTCACCGCCCCGACCGGAGCCGTCCCGACCGGAGGCGCCCCGACCGGAGGCGTCTCGGCGGGCGGTGCAGGCCGGGTCGGCCGGGTCGGCGGGGCCGAACTCCTCCAGCGCGACGGTGAGCCGGGACGTGCCGTCCACCGCGCCGGGCAGCAGGCTCGCACGCTGCGCGGGCGTGCCGTGCCCGGCGATCGCGAGGGCCGCGACGGCGGCCGGCCACAGCGGGACCGGGGCCACGAACCGGCCCTGCTCCTCCAGCAGCACGCAGAGCGCGGCCAGACCGAGCCCGGCGCCACCCGCCTCCTCCGGCGCGGCGATCCCGAGCAGGCCCGCCTTGCCCAGCTCCGACCAGAGCGCCTCGTCGAGGTGGGTCTCGGAGCTCTCGGCGACGCGGACGCGATCGGTGGTGGCACGGTCGGTGAATATCTCGTGCGCCAGAGCGCGAACCTCTTCGAGCTCCTCGTCCAGGGTGAAGTCCATCAGTGCTGCTCCTCCTGTGCGACCGGCCGGAACACGGGAAGTGAGAGGCCGGGGTCGGCGTCGAGCCAGCCGAGCGTGACCGGCAGGTCGATCTCGACCTCGTCCGGTGTGACGCCGGTCAGGTTGGTGATGAGCCGCGTGCCCTCCTCGAGCTCCACGACCGCGACGATCAGGGGGTACTCGAACGCCGGGTGGCGCGGGTGGTGGCTGACCACGAAGCTGTGGACCCGCCCGCGGCCGGACGCCTCGACGGTGTCCCAGTCGAACGAACCGCACTCCGGGCAGCAGGGGCCCGGCGGATGGCGCAGCGCCCGGCACGCGGCGCAGCGCTGGATGACCAGCCGGTGCTCGCGCGCCGCCTCGAACCAGAACGCGTTGTCCCGGTTCACCGCCGGCCTCGGCCGGAGCGCCGCCGTCGACCCGCCGCCCCCGCCCGACGCCTCCGCACTCGCGATCGATGACACACTCGCAGGCGGTGCCGCGCTCACGGCCGACGACACACTCACAGGCGGTGCCGCGCTCACAGGCGGTGCCGCGCTCACGGCCGATGACACACTCACGGGCGGTGCCGCGCTCACAGGCGGTGCCGCGCTCACGGGCGGTGCCGCGTTCGCCGGTGTGGGACGCTGCTTGGGGCGGAAGCGCAGGGTGCGCCAGCGCTGCACCGCGACCGTCTCGTCGTTCTGGTCGGTGTAGGTCCGCACGGTGGTCACGAACCGGCCCGCGCCCAGGGCGGTGACCTTCTCGGGAGAGATCGACTCGACGACCTCCCGCACGCTGACGTGGTCGCCGGGCACCAGCTCACGGTGAAACTCGAACTCCGAATCGGTCGCCACCACCGAGGTGTAGCCGCCCTCGTCGAGCAGCGCGACGAGCTCCTCGAAGCCCGGCCCTGCGCCCCGGCCCGCCACGGTGGCGGCGTACCCGCGCATCGTCCACGCCTGCGCCATCGACGCGGGCGCGACGATCCCGGGCCGGCCTGTCGCACGGGCGGCGGCCTCGTCCAGGTAGACGGGGTTGCGGTCGCCCATCGCCTCGGCCCAGTGGCGGATCATCGGCGCGTTGACCGGGTCGGGGCCGGGCCTCGCCGGGACGATCTCGCGACCGACGAAGGGCGCCAGCCGCTCCTCATAACCGTCACGGCCATCCCAGCCGTCGTGGCCGTCGCGGCCATCGCCAACCCGGCCATCGCGACCATCCCGGCCGTCGTGGCCGTCGCGACCATCCCGGCCGTCGTGGCCGTCGCGACCATCCCGGCCGTCGTGACCATCGCGACCATCCCGGCCGTCGCGACCATCGCGACCATTCCGGCCGTCGTGGCCATCCCGGCCGTCGTGGCCATCCCGGCCGTCGTGGCCGTCGTGGCCGTCGTGGCCGTTGTCGGTTACCGCCTCGGGCACGGTCACACGCCACGACCCATCCGGGGCAGGCCGAGCCCCTGGGTGGCGACCATGTCGCGCAGGACCTCGTTCACGCCGCCGCCGAAGGTGTTGACGATCCCCTGCCGGGACAGCTGTTCGATCTGGCCGGCGAGCACGGCGCCCGGCGAGCCGGGCCGGATCCGCCCGCCCGCGCCGAGGATGTGCGACAGCGTCCGCTGCACGTCGATGTGGGTCTCGGTGCCGTAGACCTTGGCCGCGCCCGCGTCGGCGCCGGACAGCGCGTCGCGCGCGACCGCGGCGGTCATCTTCCAGTTCATCAGCCGCATCGCCTCCAGCTTGGCGTACGTGCGGGCGAGGTCCCGCTGCACCCAGGGCAGCTCGATGGCGCCGTTGTCGCGGGCCCAGTCCGCGACCTGCTCCCAGAGCTGGATCATCCGGCCGCCGAGCGCGGCCAGACCGACCCGCTCGTGGTTGAGCTGGTGGGTGATGAGCTTCCAGCCGCCGTTCACCTCGCCGACGAGGTTGCCCGCGGGGACGCGGACGCCGCCGTAGTAGGTGGCCGTGACGACCATGCCGCCGACGCACCGGATCGGGCTCCACGAGAACCCGGGGGCGTCGGTCGGGACGATGAGGATCGAGATGCCCCGGTGCTTGGGGGCGTCCGGGTCGGTGCGGCAGGCCAGCCACACGTAGTCGGCGGTGTTGGCGCCGCTGGTGAAGATCTTGCTGCCGTCGATGACCCACTCGTCGCCGTCCCTGACCGCGCGGGTGGTGAGGGAGGCCAGGTCGGTGCCGGCGCCCGGCTCGGTGTAGCCGATCGCGAAGACGATGTCGCCCGACAGCATGCCGGGCAGGAACCTGCTGCGCTGCTCGGCGGAGCCGTGGCTCATCAGGGTCGGGCCGACGGTGTTGACGGTGACGAACGGGAAGGGCAGCCCGGCCCGCTGGACCTCGTCGAAGAAGACGTACTGCTCCTCGATCGAGCGGCCCTGCCCGCCGTATTCGGCCGGCCAGCCGATGCCGAGCCAGCCGTCGGCGCCGAGACGGCCGACGACCTCGCGGAAGCGGGAGCCTCCCACGCCGTCCTCGCCGGCCTGGCGTCGCTCGTCCGCGGTCAGCAGGCCCGCGAAGTACTCCCGCAGCTCCGTGCGCAGCCGCCGTTGCGCGGGGGTCTCACGCAGATCCATGTTCCGCTCTCCTCCTGGATTCGCTGAGGCTGGATTCGCTAAGGCTGGTTTCGCTAAGGCTGGTTTCGCTGAGGCCGGATTCGCCAAAGCCGGTTTCGCTGAGGCCGGTCGCTAGGGCAGGAACCGCTGTCGCCCGTTGGCCGCGAACTCCGCGCGCAGCGCGTCCTTGTCCTCGCCGGTCATCGGGGTGTAGTCCGGGGCGCCGCGCCCGGTCCAGCGGTAGACCGGGTCGCCGGTCCGCCAGCCGTCGTGCTGGATCTCCTTCTTGCGCAGCTTGTTCGAGCCGGTGGCCGGCAGCGCGTGGGAGACCCGGACGAAGCGCGGCGCTCCCTTGGTGCCGAGGTCGGTCTGCCCGGCCAGGAAGGCGGGCAGGCCGAGGTCCTCGAACGCGGTGCCCTCGGGGATCTCGACGGCGGCCATCACCTGGTCGCCGGAGCGTGGGTCGGGCACGGCGAAGACGGCCGCCGCCACGATCCGCGGGTGCCGCCGCAGGACGCGCTCGGTGAGCAGCGCGGAGATGTTCTCGCCGTCCACCCGGATCCAGTCGCCTGAGCGGCCGGCGAAGTGGAGGTAGCCGGCCTGGTCGAGGTAGCCGAGGTCGCCGGTCCAGTACCAGCCGTGGCGGACCCGTTCGGCGTCGGCCGCCTCGTTGTTGTAGTAGCCCTCGAACTTGGCCGCGCCGTCGACGTCGACGATCTCGCCGATGGCCGCTTCGGCGTTGGTCACCCGGCCGTGCTGGTCGAGCACTGCCGGCGGGCAGACCTCGCGGGTCTCGGGGCCGACCACCTTGACCCCGGCGTGCGCGGGCCTGCCCAGCGCGCCCGGCGGCCCCTCCGGCGACAGCCTGATCATGCCGGAGCCCTCGCTCGACCCGTAGGCCTCGATGAGCCGGCAGCCGAAGCGGCGCAGGAACGCGGCCTGGTCCTCCGGCGACGCCTCGGTGCCGAAGCCGTGGGTGAGCGTGTTGCGGGCGTCGCCGGGGGTCTCCGGCGTGGCCAGGATGTACGCGATGGCCTTGCCGACGTAGGTGAAGAACGTCGCGCCGTGGAAGCGGACGTCGGGCAGGAACCCGGAGGCGGAGAACTTGGGCACGAGGGCGACGGTCGCGCCGGCGGCCAGCGACGGCGCCCACAGGCCCATCACCGCGTTGCCGTGGAACAACGGCATGCAGCAGTAGGTCACGTCGTGCCGCCGGACGTCGTACTTGTCGGAGTTGGCGTGGCCGAGCCGGGCGAGCCGGCCCTGGGAGCATCTGGCCGCCTTGGAGGCTCCGGTGGTGCCCGAGGTGAACAGCAGCAGCAGCTGGGTCTCCGGCGTGATGCCGGGCTCGCGGTACGGCTCGCGGTCCTGGGCGGCGACCCGCGCCGCGTAATCCTCGCCGTCGACGATCAGGAAACGGTCGCGGGGGACGCCGAGGTCGAGGCCGTCGAGCAGCGCCAGGCCGGCCTCGTCGGTGACGACGAGCATCGGGTCGGTATGCCTGACCTCCTGCTCCAGGGGAGAGCCGCGCCGGGTGGGGTTGACGCCGACGATCGTGGCGCCGCTGAGCGCCGCCGCGCCGAGCCAGAAGACGTACTCGGGCACGTTGTCGAGCAGGACCGCGATGTGGAACGGCCCGCCTGCGCGCAGCCCGCGCGCCAGCCGGGCGCGGGCCGCGCTCTCGCGGACCACCTCGTCCCAGGTCCAGGTCCGCTCGCGGGTCCTTAGGCCGGGATGGTCGTCGCCGGCCCGGTCGAGCAGCAGGTCGGCGATCGTCTCTCGTCGCACGGTGATGGCTCTCCTCAGGCCCGCTCGTCCGGCTTGTCCCGACCGGTCAGGGGGCCGGTGAGCACGCAGTGGGTGCCGCCGTAGATCGCGGTCATGCACTTGTTGCAGTGGATGCACAGGGATTTCACGCTCGCGTCGGCCCGCATCCGGTTGATCAGGTCCGGCTCGCGCAGCAGCGCCCGGGCCATCGCGACGAACTCGAAGCCCTCGCTCATCGCCTGGTCCATGACGTGCCTGCCGGTGATGCCGCCGAGCAGGATGAGCGGCATCTTGACCGCGGCGCGGATCTGCCGTGCGTCCTTGAGCAGGTAGGCGTCCTGGTAGGGGTAGGAGTGCAGCAGCCGCCTGCCGAAGATCTTGACCCCGAGCCTGACCGGCTGGGGCATGACCGCCGCGAACTCCCGCAGCGGCGCCTCGCCCTTGAACAGGTACATCGGGTTGAGCAGCGAGCTGCCCGCGGTGAGCTCCAGGGCGTCGACCGAGCCGTCCCGCTCCAGCCACTGGGCGACCTGGATCGACTCGTCGAGCCAGAAGCCGCCGGGCACGCCGTCGTCCATGTTGAGCTTGGCGGTGACCGCGATCCGGTCGCCGACCGCGTCGCGGACGGCGCGGGCGATGTCCCTGGACAGGCGGGCGCGGTTCTCCAGGCTGCCGCCGTACTCGTCCTTGCGGTGGTTGATCCGCTGGCTGAGGAACGAGCTGGCCAGGTAGTTGTGGCCGAGGTGGATCTCGACGGCGTCGAAGCCGGTCTCGATCGCCATCCTGCCGGCGTGGGCGTGGGCCTGGACGATCCGGTCCAGGTCGGCGCGGCTCGCCGCGCTGGTGAAGCTCGTCGTCGTGACGTGGAAACGCCGGTTCGGCGCCAGCGCGGGCAGCCTGTTGGACTTGGGGTTGGCGACCGGGCCGGCGTGGCCGATCTGCGCGGCGATGGCCGCCCCCTCGGCGTGCACGGCCTCGGTCAGTCTGCGCAGGCCGGGCAGCGCCTCGGGGGTCCAGAGGATCTGCCTCCGGTCCGTACGCCCCTCGGGGGCGACCGCGCAGTAGGCCACGGTGGTCATGCCGACTCCGCCCGCCGCGTGGCGCACGTGGAACTCGATGAGCTCGTCGGTGACCAGGCTCTTGCGGCTCAGCCCCTCGTAGGTGGCGGCCTTGATGACGCGGTTGCGCAGGGTCACCGGACCGAGCTTCGCGGGGGCGAACACGTCCGGCACGTCCTTGGCCGGGGGTGTCGTCTGAGTCAAGGGAATCCTCCGTCCGGACTCCGGATTGGAGCAGGGCCGACGTTAGTCAGCGGGATCCGCCGGCGATCGGCGAATCCCGCTGACCGGGAGGGACATCCGGCAGGGGGCCGTCAGTCCCGGCGCTCTCGCAGGGCCTCGGCGATCTGGTCCGCCCGCGCTTGCCCCTCCACGAGCTGCCGGAGCAGCCACAGCCGCAGCACCGCCGCCACGGCCCCGGCGAGGTAGAGCGCGGCGCCGAGCACGGTGACGGAGACGCACGCCGTGGCGAGGATCTGGAAGGAGGCGATGTCCCGCGCGTCGTCCTGGCTGAGGGAGTTGTTGTAGGCGACGAGGCCGCCCGCCACTCCGGCGACCATCAGCAGGACGCCCAGGAGGCGGGCCTTGCCATCGTGGCGGGAGCGGTCGGTCTTCAGCCTCATCCGCGCCACTTCCGACCTGAACTGTTCGCGTCGTTCCTCGGTCAGCATCGTTCATCCTCCCAGGTAGCTGCTTGACAGTCGGTCCTCGATCTCGCCGGGGGTGCCGACCGAGACGACGCGCCCGTGCAGCATGAGGGCGGCGGTGTCGGCGATGGGCAGCACGGCGCGGGCGAACTGCTCGGCCACCAGGACCGACAGTCCCTCCGCGACGAGCTGCGCCACGGTGTCGTACATCTGCGTCACGATCATGGGGGCGAGGCCCATGGACAGCTCGTCGAGCAGCAGGATCGCGGGGGCGGTGCCGAGGGCGCGCGACAGCGCGAGCATCTGCTGCTGGCCGCCGGACAGCGACCCGGCGAGCTGGTCGCGCCGCTCGCCGAGCATGGGGAAGCGGGTGTAGGCGGCCTCCTCCATGTCCCGCAGCCGGGTGCCGGTGCCGGTCGCGACCCACAGGTTCTCCCGGACGGTCAGGTTGGGGAAGATGCCCCGGCCCTCGGGGATGGAGCACACTCCGAGCCGCGCCGCGTCCTCGGCGGACAGGCCGTTGACCCGCCGGCCGGCGAGTCTGAGCTCGCCCCCGGTGAGGGGCAGCAGGCCCGCGCAGACCTTCATGGTGGTCGACTTGCCGCCGCCGTTGGGGCCGAGCAGCGCGACCACGGAGCCGGCCTCGACTCTCAGGTCCACCCCGCGCAGCACCTCGATCGGGCCGTAGGCCGCGCGGGCGCCGGCCAGCTCCAGCAGCGGCGCCGGGTCGTCGTTCATGTCGAGACCTCCTCGGTGCCGATGTAGGCCGCGATGACCTCGGGTGACTCCTGGATCTCGCGCGGCGTGCCCGAGGCGATGACCGCGCCGTAGTCGAGGACGTGGATGGTGGAGCAGAGCCGCATGACCAGCGGCAGGTCGTGCTCGACCAGGCAGATCGCCAGCCCGTCGGCGGCGAGGTCGCTCAGCAGCCGGGCGAAGGCGCCGGTCTCGGCCTCGGTCTGGCCGGAGGCGGGCTCGTCCAGCAGCAGCACCCGGGGCGCGGTCATCAGGGCGCGGGCGACCTCGACGACGCGGGCCCGGCCGGTCGGGATGGCGGAGACGTCGAGGCCGGCGATGTCGCTCAGGCCGGTCAGCTCCAGCACGCGGTCGGTCTCCTTGGCGACGTCGACGCGGTGCCCGCCGCCGGCCCGCAGGATGTCTCCGGCGACCCTGACGTTGTCGCGCACCGACAGCGACAGGAACAGCTCCAGCCGCTGGAACGTGCGCGCCATGCCGAGCCGCGCCCGCCTGGCCGGCGGCAGCCGGGTGATGTCGGCGCCGTCGAGCAGCACCTGTCCCGCGTCGGGCCGCAGCAGGCCGGTGACGGTGTTGAACAGGGTCGTCTTGCCGGCGCCGTTCGGGCCGATCAGCCCGGTGATCCGGCCGGCCTCGACGCCGACGCTCACCTCGTCGACGGCGAGGTTGCCGCCGAAGCGGACGGTGATCCCCCGGGTCTCAAGCAACGGCATGGACGCCTCCTTCATCGACGGCCGGCGTGGCCCGCGGCCCGCGGCCGCCCTCGCGGGCGGGCAGGCCGAGCTCCCGGTCGAGCCGCTCCCGCAGCGCCTCGGTGTACGGCTCGTCGACGCCCGCGAGCTCGGGCGGGACGCTCCGGCGCCGGGCGAGCTCCTCCTCGGTCAGCACGGCCCGCGGCATGAGCGCCCCGCCGAGCGCCGGCAGCCCCAGGACCAGCAGGGCGGTGAGGATGGCGAACCACCAGCCGCCGATGACGCCGGTCAGCGCGAGCAGGTAGAGCAGGGCCCCGGCGGCGGCGCCCCCGGCCAGCACGGGCCGGGCGCCGCGCAGCGTCCGGTAACCGTCGAACAGGTCGTGGACCAGGCCGCTGGGGTTCCTGCCCACGCCCATGCCGATCAGCGCGGTGGCGACCAGCACGATCTGGCCGAGCGTCTTGTAGATGCCCGCCATCTCGGGGGCGGCCATGGCCAGGTCGTTGAAGGTGCCGATGATGACGACGAAGCCGACGCCGGACATCAGCCCGCCGAACAGGGCGCCGCTGACGTAGCCGATGCCGCCCACGACGGTGAGCATCACCAGGGACAGCCCGGCCATGGTGGCGAAGTTCTCGCCCGAGACCGATCCGGAGGCGGTCGACATCAGCACGCCGCCGAGCCCGGCGATGGCGGCCGAGAGCATGAAGACGCCGAACTTCAGCCTGACCAGGTCCTGGCCCAGCATCGCCGTGGCGGCGGGGCTGTCCTTCATGGCCGCCAGGCGCCTGCCGTACCCGCTGGAGCGGAGCGCGACCAGGCCGACGGCGATCACCGCGAAGAGCGCGGTGGAGGTGACCAGGAACGTGCCGGGGTCGCGCAGGTCGAGCGGGCCGATCCGGAGCGGCGGGACGATCAGCGTGCCGTTCGGGAACAGCGAGAACGTGACGCCGAAGAGCGTGTGCTCGACGGTGTCGCGCAGCACCATGTTCGACAGGAACACGCCGAAGGCCATGGTGGCGAGCGCCAGGTAGAGCCCGCGCAGCCGGAGCGCGGGCAGCGCGACCAGGCCGCCCACGACGGCGGCGACGAGCACCGCGAGCAGGACACCCTCCGGGGTGAGCCGGGCGGCCAGGCCGGTGCCGGTGATCCCGAAGTGGAACGCGATGACGGTGGCGACCGCGCCGAACGCCAGCGGCGCGAGGTTCAGCTCGCCGGCGTAGCCGGTCAGCAGGGTGAGCGAGAGCGCGATGATCGCGAACGTCATGCCCAGCCCGAACGTGGTGATGGAGGTGTCCTCCATGAGCGGCATGAGCAGGAGAACGGCGGCCACCAGGACGGCGCCCCAGGCGGCGGCCCCGCGCACGGTCGGCACCCGGTAGCGTTCGCGGGTCCGGATCGCGGCGCCGCGCAGCCGGTCCTGGGGCAGCAGGACGAGCACCACGAACAGGATGATCATCGGGAGCGAGACCCGGAAGTTCCCGGCCCACGTCCAGTCGGTCGGGAAGTAGGCCGTGACGTACGTCGCGGCCAAGCCGAGCACCATCGCGCCGGCGAAGGTGCGCGGGATGCTGCGCAGCCGGCCGAACATCGCGGCGGCGAACGCGTCGATAACCAGCAGCGTGAGCGCGTTGGCCTCCAGCGCGCCGCCGCCGATCGGGGTGATGAGGATGCCGGCCAGCACGGCCAGGGTCGAGCCCATCGCCCACGACAGCGCGGCCACCCGGTCCGGGTTGTGCCCGTTGAGCCGGACCAGGTCGGGATCGTCCACGGTGCCCCGCATGACCACGCCGACGCGGCTGCGGGTGAAGAGCATCCGCAGGCCCACGGCGATTCCGGCGGCCACCAGCAGGCAGATGATCTCGTGCGCCCGGACGACCACGCCGAGGAACTCGACCTTGGCGTTCGCGCCGAAGAACATCTCGACGACCCTGGCCTCCTCCGGGTGCCAGAGCCACTGCGACAGGAACAGCATGCCGAGCGTGATCGCGACGGTGACGACGATCCTGGTCACGTCCGCGGTGTCCCGCAGCCCTTTCATGATCACGGCATGCAGGACGGCACCCATGAGGGGCCCGACGACGCCCACCACGACGATCAGGGCCAGCCAGATCGGCCAGCCCCAGCCGTAGGCGAGCTGCCAGTAGAGGAACGTGCCGAGCATGGCCTGGGCACCGTGGGCGAAGTTGAAGATCCCGGAGGTGTTGTACGTCAGGACCAGCCCGGAGGCGGCGACCGCGTACACCGCTCCGAGGACGAGACCCAGGATCGTGAAGGTCAGGAACGTGGTCATGCGCGACCCTTGCTCTGGATGGCAGGAAGGGCCGCGGACCGGCGGGCGGCCGGTCCGCGGCTCGGGGGGGCGATCAGCTCTGCGGCTTGATCACGTCGGGCGTCAGGAACGTGGTGGCGACCCGGTCCTCGCCGAGCTTGGTGCCCCACGTCGACGGGTCCGTCTTGAGCACGTTGGCCGGATCGCAGTCGAACTCGCCGATGGTCGCCGGGGCGACCTGCTTGTACGTCGACCCGGTGAGTTTGACCATCAGCACGCAGGCGGCGGGCAGGTTGCCGCCCGGGTCGGTCGGGGCGTGCAGGCCGCCGCCGGTCCACTCGTGCACCTGGCTGAGCTTGTTGATCATGCACTGGCGGGTGAGGTCGGAGCCGCAGTCCTTCGCCGCCGTGGCCCAGAGCAGGAACGCCGAGGTGGCCTGCATGCCGAGCAGCGCGGTCTTGCCGTTCTCGGCGTTGACCAGGTCGAGGTACTTCTTGACGGCCGGAACCTGGCCGGCGTTCTCGAACGGCTGGAAGATCAGGCCGGCGTGGAGGTTGTCGCCCTGGCCGCTGGTGTTCCACTTGGCGACGGCCTGGCTGTACCAGGTCGCCTCGAACACCAGCGTCGGGTCGGCGCCGACGCGGTCCAGCGCCTCCAGCAGGCTGAAGGCGGCGGGGTCGGGCGACTTCGAGGTCCACAGCGCCTTGACGCCGCACGACTTGAACTTCTCGGCGAACGGCACGTAGCTGGGGTCGCCCTCGTTGTTGAGCTGGACGCCGCACTTCTTGGGCGTGACGCCGATGCTCTTCATGGCGACTTCGATCTTCTTGCTGCCCGCCATGACGGCCGGGGAGGTCGAGGTGATCAGGTCCACGTCGGCGAAGCCGGGGAACGTCTTGGCGGCCAGGCGCAGCGGCGCGGCGTTGAAGTGGTCCACCGGGTAGGGGACGGGCTCGAACTTCATCGGGCCCATGGCGGCGTTGGGGCCGACGGTGTAGCCGGCGACCACGGGCAGGTTGCAGGCGACGCGATACTGCTCGGCGGCCTCGTCCAGGGCGAAGCCCTGTCCCACCAGCATGAAGTCCTGCTTGCAGGCCTTCTGCATGACGGTGGCGGCCTGCATGTAGGCGGCGTCGTACTGGTTGCCGACGATCTTGCGGCCGTTGATGCCGCCCTGTCCGTTACACCACTTGATCATGGCGCTGACCGCGTCGCCCATCTCCTTGGACAGGCCGGGCGCCTTGGGGAAGCCCCGGTCGTCGCCGTAGCCGATGGTGATGGCGGTGTCGGTGACGCCCTGGTCGGTCGCGCCCTTGGCGCTGCCCGGCCCGCAGGGTGACTGCAGGGTGCCGAACGTCTCCTGGCTGGCCGAGGCGGCGGGCTCCTGCCCGGCGGCGGCGGTGTCCGGCGGCGCCGCGCCGCGCTCGCTCGCGCAGGCCGCGAGCATCGCCAGTGCCAGGGCACCGGCCGCCAAGCGGGTGATCGCCTTGACTTCCATGCGATCCTTCTCCTTTCGTGACCGCCCGACCGCGGCGGTGTCTGTGGGGGGTGGGGCGGAGTCAGCCGAAGTTGGCCTGGCCGCCGTCGAGCGGCACGGTGGCGCCGGTCAGATACCGCAGGTCCGGGCCTGCCAGCGCGACCACGGCCCGGCCGATGTCGGCCTCGCAGTCGCCGATGTAGCCGAGCGGGATCGTCCTGCGGAACTCCTCCGCCTCCTCGGGGTTGTTCTCGGTCCACCATCTGAGGCCGGGCGACAGGGCGTGCGGGGCGATGTTGTTGGCGCGGATGCCGTCGCCGCCCCATTCGGCCGCGGCCGTACGGGTCAGCGAGCGCAGGGCCTGCTTGGCCGCGGCGTACGCGCCGTAGGTCGAGGGGTCCCACCGGACCATGGCCGAGGTGACCAAGTTGACGATGCTGCCGCCGCCCCGCCGCTTCATGTGCGGGTGGCACGCCTTCATGAACGCGAAGGCGGCGAAGGGGCCGCTGCGGAAACCTCGCTGGAAGGCGGCGTCGCTCATCGACAGCAGCGGGCCGTAGGAGCCGGAGTAGGCGTTGTTGACGAGGATGTCCACCCCGCCGAACCTCGCCACCACGTCGTCGACCACGGCCGGGATCGCGTCCGTGTCGCTCACGTCGCACGGGAACGGCTCGGCCGTCGCCCCGCGTTCGCGGACGAGCGCGCAGGTCGCGTCGAGCTTGGCCGGGGTGCGTCCGAGCACCGCGACGGCCGAGCCCTCTGTGGCGAGGGCCAGGGCGATCCCCTGTCCCACGCCCTGGCCGGCGCCCGTGACGATCGCGATCTTCCCGTCGAGGATTCCCATCGGCTTCCCGTTCCGTCGGCATTGGCCGCCATGGTGAGGTGTCCCGGCCCGCTCCGGGCGGGGCGATCCCGCTCACCGGGAGCCGCCTTTCCATCACGAGAAGGACACGGTGAGAAGTGCTTCCGTCACCCCGTCCCGGTGAGCGGGAGAGGTTCCCCCGCGTGCTCTCCGACGGACAGAATGAGCGGCCATGAGGGACACCGGCGTGGCGGTGCGGCGGTGGGAGAGGGAGCTGATGGGGACGTCGACAGATCCTGCGGCCGCGGCGATGGCGATCATGACGCGCCTGACCGGCCCCGGCGGCGAGTTCGAGCTCGCCGAGGAGGAGGTCCTCGGCGCGCGCATGACGGTGTTCAGGAACCGCCGCCGCAACCTCGGCGAGGTGCTGGCCGAGTCCGTCCGGTTCGGCGAGCGCGACTACGTCGTGACCGCCGATGAGCGGCTGAGCTTCGCCGAGCACGGCCGCCGGGTCGCGTCGCTGGCCAGGGCGTTACGTGAGGACCACGGCGTGCGCCCGGGTGACCGAATCGCCATCGACGCGGCCAACTCCCCCGGCTGGATCCTGTCGTTCTGGGCGGCGGTCGCCACCGGCGCGGTCGCGGTGGGCTACAACGCCTGGTGGTCTCGCCCGGAGACCGAATACGCCCTGGGCCACACCACGCCCAAGCTGGTCATCGCCGACGCCAGGCGGGCGGCGGTGGTCGGCGACCGGGCCCCGGTCCTGAGCCTGGAGGAGGACGTCCCCCGGCTGGCCGGGCTGTATCCGGACACGCCGCTCGCCCCGCACGCCGCCGGTGAGGACGACCCGGCGGTCATCCTCTACACGAGCGGCACCTCCGGCCGGCCCAAGGGCGCCATGCACTCGCACCGCAATCTGACGTCGGTCATCGAGTACCACCGCATGAACGACGCGCTGCTGCGCGCGTTCGGCGACCCGACCGACCCGATGGACCGGCGCTACCTGCTGGTCCTGCCGCTGTTCCACATCGCGAGCCTGCACAACCTGGCCGTGCCGCGGCTGGCGAACGGCAGCGCCGTCGTCCTGCACCAGGGCGCCTTCGACGTGGACCGGGTGCTGCGGCTGATCGAGAAGGAGCGGGTCACCAACTGGGGCGCGGTGCCCACGATGGCCAAGCGGCTGATCGAGCACGGCGACCTGTCGGGGTACGACCTGTCGTCCCTGACGTCCTTCGCGCTGGCGTCCGCGCCGTCGTCGCCCGCCTTCAAGGAGCGGCTCCGCCAGGCGTTCCCGGTGGCGCGGCAGGCCCTGGTCGACAGCTACGGCCTGACGGAGACCTCGACCGCCGTGGCCGCCGCGAGCCCCGTGGATCTGGCGGAGGCGCCCGGGACGCTGGGCCGGCCGATCACGACCGTGCGGCTGGAGATCCGCGACCCCGAGGGGAAGGCGCTGCCCGAGGGCGAGGAGGGCGAGGTCTGCGTCCGCAGCCCGTTCAACATGCTCGGCTACTGGCAGGACCCGGACGCCACCGCGCGGACCATCCGCGCGGACCGGTGGCTGCACACCGGCGACATCGGCGTGGTCGAGCAGGGCCGCCTGCGGCTCACCACCCGCCGTTCCGACCTGATCCTGCGCGGCGGGGAGAACGTCTACCCGGCCGAGGTCGAGAACGCGCTGGCCGAGCACCCCGGCGTGCTGGAGTGCGTCGTCATCGGCGTGCCCCACTCCGACCTGGGGCAGGAGGTCATGGCCGTGGTCGTCACCTCCGCCGGCGAGCCCGCCCATGTGGAGGAGCTGACCGCGTACGCGCGGGAGCGGCTGGCGTACTTCAAGGTGCCGTCCCGGTGGCGGATCACCACCGAGCCGCTCCCCCGCAACGCGACGGGCAAGGTGATCCGGCGCGAGGTCGAGCTCTCCGTCGCCCCGGACTGAGCCCGCGCCGCCACGCCGGAAGCCCAGGCCGTCTTGCCCGGCCTGGGCTTCCGCGGGTTCGGGAGTGGGCTCGCGAGCGGATCGTCAGCGGGGGCGTGGCAGTTGCTTGTCGATGAACAGGCCCTCGGCGCTGACGCGGACCTCCCCGCCGGCGCTGATGGTGCCGACGGTCCTGATCTTGCGGCCGTCCACGGAGACCTGCCGTCCCATCACGGTCAGCGGCTCGAACAGCGGGGTGGGCCGGTGGTAGCGCAGCGTCAGCTCCGCCGTCATCCCGGACGGTCCCGCCCAGTGGTTGGCCACGCCCAGCGTGTGGTCGAGCAGCAGCGCGGAGACACCGCCGTGCACGTAGCCGGGCGGCCCCTGATAGGGCAGGTCCAGCACGACGACGCCCTCGATGGACCCGTCCGCGTTGCCGTGCAGACGCAGGGGCGGGGCGAGCGCGTTCTCCGGTCCGGTCACGGGGTCGTGCCGGGTCACGCCCTCGCCCCGCCACATGTCGACCATCCGCTCCTCCACGGCGGGGGCGTGCTCCTCGAGATGGTCGGCGACGGCGTTCAGCCGCTCCGCCACCGTCGCCATCTCGGCGGCGGAGCGGTCGCCCGCGTGCAGCAGCGCGGTTATCACCCGGCGGGCCGCGGCGACCGCCTCGTCCACGCCCTTGTTGCGCGGGGTCGCGGTGAGCTCGGGCCGCCCCCCGATCGCCCCGGTCGGCTCAGTTGGCCCGGTCGCCCCGATCGCCCCGGTCGGCCCGGTCGGCCCAGTTGGCCCGGTCGCCCCGGTCGCCCCGGTCGGCCCGGTCGGCCCGGTCGCTTCGGCCGGCCCGGTCGGCCCGGTCGGCCCAGTTGGCCCAGTTGGCCCAGTTGGCCCAGTTGGCCCGGTCGCCCCGGTCGGGTCGGTCGGCCCGGTCGCTTCGGCTGGCCCGGTCGGCTTGGTCGGCTTGGTCGGTTCGGTCATGGACGGGCCTCCGGGGTCGCGTGGCGGGCGCCGGGACTTCGTCGCGCTCCGGCGCTCATGACGCGGTCCCGGCGGGCGCGACCGGCTCGGGGTCGCGGGGCAGGCCGAGCAGCCGCTCACCGATGATGTTCAGCTGCACGTCGGTGGTGCCTCCGGCGATCGACATGCACCGGGAGTTGAGGAACCGCCAGGCAGCGTCGGGGCCCGCGCCGCGCTCACCCGTGATGGAGGCGGTGCCGAGCCAGTCCATCGCCGTCTCCCAGACCTCCTGGATGTGCTCGACGCCGATGAACTTGGCCACGCTGGACTCCGCGCCGGGCTGCCGCCCGCTCAGCGACCGCATCGTGGTGCGCAGGCCGAGGAGCCCGCTCGACTGGGCGTCGCACAGGATGGCGCCGAGCCTGGTCAGCCGCTCGTCGTCCACCTCGTGCGGCGCTGCCGCCACGATGTCGAGCAGGGCCTCGCCCCCGCTGCCGAGCGAGGAGTCGTGCGACAGGGAGACCCGCTCGTTGGCCAGGGTGGTGCGGGCCAGTTTCCAGCCGTCGCCGGGCCGGGCGACCAGCATCTCGTCCGGGACGAACACCTCGTCCAGGAACACCTCGTTGAACAGCGCGTCGCCGGTCAGCTCGCGCAGCGGCCGGATGTCGACGCCGGGGCCGCGCATGTCGAGCAGGAAGTAGGACAGGCCCCGGTGCTTCGGCGCGGACGGGTCGGTCCTGGCCAGCAGGATGCCCCAGTGCGCCTCGCGGGCCATGGAGGTCCAGACCTTCTGGCCGGTGACCTTCCATCCGCCTTCGACCTTCTCGGCCCGGGTGGCGAGCGCGGCCAGGTCGGAGCCGGCGCCCGGCTCGCTGAACAGCTGGCACCAGACGAGGTCGCCGCGCAGCGTCGCGGACAGGAACCTCTCCTGTTGCGCGGCGTCGCCGTGCGCGATCAGGGTCGGCACCACCCAGGCGCCGATGATCAGGTCTGCGGCCCGGAGCCCGGCCGAGCGCATCTCCTCGGCGATCACCAGCTGGGTGACCGCGTCGGCGCCCTTGCCCCAGGGTTCGGGGAGGTGCGGGGCGGCGTAGCCGTGCTCGGCGAGGTAGGCCGGCCGCTCCGCGCCGGTGAGGTCCAGCGCGGGCCGCAGCTCGGCGCGGATTCCGGCGCGGACGTCCTCGGCCTGGGGAGGCAGCTCGACGCCGAGGCCGCGCCGCACGCCGTCCAGGGTGAGACGGGCCACCCGGCGCAGCCACCACGGTGTGGGGCCGAGCAGGATGCGCAGGGTCTGGGCGCGGCGCAGGTAGAGACCCGCGTCGTGCTCCCAGGTGAAGCCGATGCCGCCGAGCGTCTGGATGCAGTCCTTGGCGGTGGCGTAGCCCGCCTCGACGCTGGTCGCGCCCGCGACGGCGGCGGCCAGCGACGCCTCCGCCCGGCTCGCGCCGCCGGGCTCCGCCTGGTCCGCCGAGCCCTCCGCCCGGTCCGCGCCATCGGCGGCCGTGAAACCCTCCGCCCGGTCCGCGCCGTCGGCGGCGCGGGCGGCGTCCCAGGCGCAGGCGCGGGCCTGCTCGGCGCGTACGAGCATGCGGGCGCAGCGGTGCTTGACACCCTGGAACTGGCCGATCGGGCGGCCGAACTGGTGGCGCACCTTCGCGTAGTCGGCGGCGGTGGCGGTGGCCCAGTCGGCCAGGCCGGAGGCCTCGGCCGCGAACAGGGTCGCGGCCAGGTCGATCACGTCGTCGGGGCCGAGGCCGGTCAGCACGTCGCCGGGGTCGACGGCGAGACCGGCGGCGGTGACCCGCGACAGCCTGCGGGTCAGGTCGTGGCCGGGCAGGTCCCCGGTCTCGACCGAGGCACGGTCCAGCACCACCCACACCGTTCCGGCACCACCCGAAGCATCCCGGACGTCTCGGGCGTCCCGAGAGGCCCGAGCGTCTCGGTCATTCTGTACATCTCGTACGTCCTGGGCGTCCTGGGCGTCCTGGGCGTCCTGGGCATTCCGGGCGTCTATGGCGGGTAGCACGAACAGGTCGGCGACGTGGCCGCCCATGACGGGCTCGGACACGCCGGAGACGGACAGCCGCCCGGCTTCGTCCCGCGTGAGCGTGAGACCGCCCGGCCGCAGGCCGACCGCGCCGATCCGCGTCCCCGAGGCCAGCTCGGCCAGGTGGGGCCGGTGCCCCGCGCGGTGCAGCACCGCACCGGCGAGCACGGTGGGCAGGAAGGGCCCCGGGGCGATCCAGCGGCCCAGCTCCTCCGCGACGACGGCGAGTTCGAGCAGGCCGAAGCCCGCTCCGCCGTCCGCCTCGGGAAGGTGCAGGCCGAGCAATCCCTGCTCGGCGAGTGCGGGCCAGAAGGCCGGCAGTTCCTCGCGCTTGGCGTCGACCGCCGCGCGCACCACCTCCGGCGTGACCTCGCGGGTGGCGAAGGCGCGCACGGCGTCGCGCAGGTCGCGGTGTTCCTCGGTCAGTCCGATGGTCATGCGCGTCAGATCCGTTCGATGATGGTGGCGGTGGCGTGGGCGCCCCCGGCGCACATGGTGATCAGGGCGGTCGACCCGCCCGACCGTTCGAGCTCGTGCACGGCCTGGGTGATCAGGCGGGCGCCGGTGGAGCCGACGGCGTGCCCGAGGGCGATGGCGCCCCCGTTGACGTTGACCTTGTCCAGGTCTGCGTCGTGCGCCTGAGCCCAGGAGAGCACCACGGAGGCGAACGCCTCGTTGACCTCGACCAGGTCGATGTCGGCGAGCGTCATGCCGGCCTCACGAAGCACGTGCTCCGTGGCATCGACCGGCCCGTCGAGGTGGAAGTAGGGGTCGGAGCCGACCATGCCGGAGGCCACGATGCGCGCCCGGGGCCGCAGGCCGAGCGCCAGGGCCCGATCCGCCGACATCAGCAGCACGGCCGCCGCGCCGTCGCTGATCTGCGAGGTGTTGCCGGGCGTGTGGATGCCGTCGGGGATGACGGGGCCGAGCTTGGCCAGGCCCTCGGCGGTCGTCTCACGCAGGCCCTGGTCACGGGTGATCGTGGCGGTCTCCCCGGTCGGGCCCTCGGGGCCCGCCACGGGCGCCTCGACCGAGATGATCTGCCCGTCGAAGCGTCCCTCGGCCCACGCCTGGGCGGCGAGCCGCTGTGAGCGCAGGCCCAGCGCGTCGGCGTCGGCGCGGGTCAGGCCGCGCCTGCGGGCGATCCGCTCCGCCGCGGTGAACTGGTCGGGCAGGTCGATGGACCACGAGTCCGGGCGCGGGCTGCCGGTCTCGGGGGTGAGCGCCTGGCCGAGGAAGACCCGGCTCATCGACTCGACGCCGCAGCCGATGCCCGCGTCGATGGCGCCGGACGCGATCAGCCCCGCCACGAGGTGCACCGCCTGTTGCGAGGATCCGCAGGCGCAGTCGACGCTCGTGCACGCGGTGGTGTACGGCAGGCCGGCGTGCAACCAGGCCTGGCGGGTCACGTTGTTCGACTGCTCGCCCGCCTGGGTGACGCAGCCGCCGATCACCTGCCCGATCGAGCCGGGCGCCACCCCGGTCCGCTCCAGCAGGCCCTTCTGGGCGATGCCGAGCAGCTCGGCGGGATGCAGCCCGGACAGCACGCCATGGCGCTTGCCCACCGGCGTGCGTGCCGCGTCGACGATGACGGCCTCAGCCATTGCTTCTCCTCGTTAGCGGGGGGTTGTCGCGATCAACGTTGGTGCGCCGAGGCTAGAATGAATTTCTGTTTCTCACCCGTACGAGTCCCGCTGAGTGGTCCGCGCGGGCCCGCCGCCCGGCACTGGATTACGGCTGGCTACCTGGAGCGCTACGGTCCGTGTCCACTCAACGGGACGCCCGCTTGGCCCAAAACTAGAATTAATACTAGTTTCGCCTGGCCAGACGATCCTATCGAGCAGGAGCCGCAGATGAGTTCGAACACCGGCCTGGAGGGCAGGACCGCCGTCGTCACCGGCGCGGGCGCCGGACTGGGGCGCAGCGAGGCGCTGGCGCTCGCCGCGAACGGCGCGAACGTCGTCGTCAACGACGTGGGACCGGCCGCCGACGAGGTCGCCGCCGAGATCAGGGCGCTCGGCGGCCAGGCCGTCGCGGTGCGCGGCGACGTCGGCGACTGGTCCCTGGGCGAAAGGCTGGTCGGCACGGCGGTCGAGACGTTCGGCGAGCTCGACATCCTGGTCAACAACGCCGGCGTGCTCCGCGACACGATGCTGTTCAACCTGACCGAGTCCGACTGGGACGACGTCGTCCGTGTCCACCTCAAAGGGCACGCCTCGGTCTCCCGGGCCGCCGCCGTCCACTGGCGGGCCGCGAGCAAGGCGGTGGGCGGCCCGGTCTACGGCCGGGTGATCAACACCTCCTCCGAGGCGTTCCTGTTCGGCTCCGCCGGCCAGCCCAACTACTCGGCCGCCAAGGCCGGCATCGTGGCGCTGACCCTGTCGACCGCCCAGGGCCTGTCGAGGTACGGGGTGCGGGCCAACGCGATCTGCCCCCGGGCCCGCACCGCCATGACGTCGGAGGTGTTCGGCGACGGCCGTGAGGCGGGCGGGCTGGACATCCTCGCCCCCGAGCGGGTGGGCACGTTCGTGAGCTACCTCGCCTCCCCCGCCGCCGAGGAGATCAGCGGCCAGGTGTTCGTCGTGTACGGCGACATGGTGGCGCTGATGGCCGCCCCGGTCGTCGAGCGGAAGTTCACCGCCGAGGACGGGGTCTTCTCCGTGGACGAGCTGGACTCGCAGCTCACGCCGTACTTCAGCGGTCGCGGCCCGTACCGGACCTACGCCGCCTACAGCGTGGCCGAGCTGGACACCACGGGAACCCAGCGCTGACCGGGCGGGCGCCGCCCTCGTGAGGGTGGCGCCCGTCGCGCGTCGTGGAGGGTCAGAACCGGTCCGGCCCGCGCAGGGTCGCCTCCGCGCCGCCGTCCACGAAGATGATCTGCCCGGCCATGTGGGAGTTGCCGGGGCTGATCAGCCAGCGCAGCGCGTCGGCGATCACCTCGGGCTCGGCGTGGCCGTTCAGCGGCATCGGCACCGCCTCGTCCATCACCTTGCGCATCGCCTCGTCCTCGAACAGCGGCGCCGTCATCGGCGTGAGCACGACGCCGGGCGCCACCGCGTTGAGCGGGATGCCGCACCCGGCCCAGTCGGGGCTCACCGCGCGCCGCCGCAGCCATTGGGCCAGCGCCGACTTCGACGACGGGTACAGCCGCCACCCGTCGCCACGCTCCATCGCCCGCTCGGCCAGAGCAACCGCCTCGGGCTCGTCGTCGTCAAGACAGGCGCGCACCACCTCGGGATCGGCGGGCTGGATGGAGGCGATGGAGGCGACCGCCGCCGCCCGCGGTTTGGGAGCCCGGGCGAGCGCCGGGCGCAGCCCCTCCAGGAGCGCGGTCACCCCGAAGAAGTTGACCCTGACCGCCTGCACGGTCGCCCCGGACACGCCGGCGCAGGCGACCACGCCGTCCACCACGCCATCGGCCCTGTCGAGCACGGACTCGACGGCCCGCCCGCGACCCTCCGGGGTGGACAGGTCGGCGCACACCTCGGCGTCTCCGAGGTCGACGCCGATCACCTCGTCACCCCGCTCCCGCAGGGAGGCGGCCAGCGCCTTGCCGATGCCCGAGGCCGCCCCGCTCACCACGATCTTCCGTCGCACGTCGTCGCTCCTTGATGTTCGCTCCTTGATGTTCGCTCCTCGACGGGGTCGCCCGGGACCCTCAGGTGCCGGATCCGCCGTCCACGAGGATCCCGGCCCCTGTCAGGTAGCCGGCGTCCTTCGAGGCCGCGAACGCGATGACCGCCGCGATCTGCTCGGGCTCGGCGCTGCCGAACGGCGAGCGGATCCTCGCGAAGTAGCGCAGGTCGAGATCGTCAGGAAACTCTATGCCGCTGGTCAGCGGGGTCGCCACGGTGCCGGGCGAGATCGGGACCACCCGGATCCCGCGCCCCGCCAGCTCGGCCGCCAGGCTCAGCGAGAAACTCAGCACGGCGCCCTTGGACGCCGAGTAGGCCGTCATGTACGGGGTGCCCTGCGTGGCGGCGGACGAGGCGACGTTCACGATGACGCCGGTCCGGTCGGGCAGGTGACGCAGCGCCTCCCTGCACAGCAGCGCGGTGCCGACGAGGTTGACCGAGAACAGCAGCTCGAGATCGGCGACCGTCAGCGTCTCGATCGGCGTCGTCTTGTGGATCCCCGCGACGTTGACCAGGACGTCGATCCCGCCGAGCTCGGTGGCCGCCGACGCCACGGCTCCGACGACCGCCCACTCGTCGGTCACGTCGATGACGTGCGGGACGAACCGGCCGGGCCCGGACACCGAGCGGCTGGTCTCCTCCAGGCCCTCCTCGCCCCGGTCGAGCGCGAAGATCGACGCGCCCTCCGCGGCGAGCCGGATCGCGGTGGCCCGCCCGATGCCCGATCCGGCACCCGTGAGCAGGACCTTCACCCCGTCGAATCGGTTCACTGCCAGCCCTCCGTCGTCCGCGTGACGGCACGCTATCCGCGAGCGGGCCGCGCGGGCGGCCGCGTCCCGTTCAGCGGGAGAGCTACCCGGTGGCGGCGTTCGAACGCGGGGCGAGCAGCAGCCGGCAGGCGATGCGGATGTCGCTCTCCGCGTCGGGGATCGACATCCGGCCGTTGAGGGTCGACTGCAGCACGCCGTACCAGCACTGCATGAGCAGCCGCACCAGCGTGATGTCCATGACCGTCGGGTCGTCGATGCCGAGCGAGCGCAGGACGATCTGCCGGAACCTCGCGTCGATCCGGCCGGCGTCGGCGACCGCGGCGGCGTTGGCCACGTTGGCGGACGTCAGCATCGCGAGCGCGAGCGCGGGCCGGCGCAGGAACTGCCTGCTGGCCAGCACGAGCACCTCGGCGACGGCGTCCTCCGGGCTGGTGCCCGGCCTGGGACGCCCCACGCCGTCGCCGAACCGGTCGACATGCTCGGCCATCACCGCGGTGAACAGGTGGGTCTTGGACGGGAAGTAGCGGTAGAGCGTGGCGATGGCGACGCCGGCGGCCTTGGCCACCTCCTGCATCTGGACCCGGTCGAGGCCCTTCTCGGCCCCGATGCGGGCGGCGGCCCGCAGGATGCGCACATGCCGGGCCCGCTGCTCCGGCGAGCTGGGCTCCGCCGGCGCTCTGACCTCGGCGATTCGCGGCACTCTTCCCCCTGATCCGTCTGTTGTCGGAACGACGATACACACGGGTACCTGCCTCCCGGCCAATCGTCCATACCGGTGAGTGGGATGGAACGTCCGCCGCCCCGCCGCGCTGCGCTTGCCTGGGGACGGTGTGATCAGCGATCGGCAGGAGGGACGGTCATGGCGGGCGCCGAGCCGTGGGACGACGAGTACGACGTGGTGGTGGCCGGGTCGGGCGCCGGGGCCCTGACCGGCGCGCTGGCGGCGGCGGGGCGCGGGCTGCGCACGGCCGTGCTGGAGAAGACGGAGCTGCTGGGCGGCACGTCCGCCTACTCGGGCGCGGCCGTGTGGCTGCCGGGCAGCCAGGTGCAGCTCCGGGCCGGGATCGGCGACTCGACGGAGTCGGCCCGCGCCTATCTGACGGCCCTGCTGGGCGAGGCGGAGGCCGAGCGGCGCGAGGCGTTCCTCGAGACCGCGCCGGAGGTCGTCGAGTTCCTGGAGCGCGACCCGGCGATCGAGTTCGAGTGGCGGCCGTTCCCCGACTACTTCGCCGCGCCGGGCCGGTCGGCCGCCGGGCGTTCCTTCGTGCCGCTCGACCTGCCGGCCGATCGGCTCGGCGAGCTCGCCGCCCTGGTCCGTCCTCCGGTGGAACGCGACCGCGCGGGCCGCGGGCACGCCGGCGGACCGCTGTCGGCCGGGCGGGCGCTCATCGGGCGGCTACTGCTCGCCCTGGTCACGACGGGGAACGCCGCCGTGCGCACCGGCGCCTCCGTCACCCGGCTGATCGTCGAGGACGGCCGCGTCACCGGGGTCGAGGCCGGCACCGCCGAAGGCCCGGTACGGCTGCGCGCCGCCCGGGGAGTCCTGCTGGCCGCCGGCGGCTTCGAGGGCAACGACGCGATGCGCGAGAAGAACGGCGTCCCCGGCGCCGCCGCATGGACGATGGCCCCGCGCGGCGCCAACACCGGCGAGCCGCTCCTGGCCGCCACCGCGATCGGCGCCGCCACCGGCCTGATGGACGAGGCGTGGTGGTGTCCCGGCGTGGCGCAGCCGGACGGCGGGGCCGCCTTCACCCTGGGCTTCCACGGCGGGCTCATGGTCGACGCGTCGGGCCGCAGGTTCGCCAACGAGTCGCTGCCGTACGACCGGATGGGCCGCGAGATGGCCGCCGCACCCGGCCGCGTGCCCGCCTACCTGATCTTCGACTCCCGCTCCGGCGGGCGGCTGCCGGCCATCACGGTGCCCGGACGTCCGGCGGAGGAGCACCTCGCGGCGGGCACCTGGGCGCGGGCCGGCGGCGTGGGCGAGCTGGCGGAGCTGATCGGTGTGCCGCGTGACGCGCTGACGGCCACCGTCGAACGCTTCAACGGCTTCGCCGCCGCCGGCGTCGACGAGGACTTCCACCGGGGCGAGGACCCCTACGACCGGTTCTTCACCGGCGCCTCGCAGGGCGCCAACCCGTGCCTGGTCCCGGTGGACCGGCCGCCCTACTACGCCGCCCGCATGGTCCTCAGCGATCTCGGCACCAAGGGCGGCCTGCGCACCGACCCGGACGGCCGGGTGCTCGACCGGGACGACCGGCCGATCCCCGGCCTCTACGCCGCGGGCAATACCAGCGCGTCGTTCGCGGGCCGCTGCTACCCCGGCCCGGGCATACCCATCGGCTCGGCCATGGTGTTCGCCTATCGGGCGGTGAACGACCTAGCCGGGACCGGCAACAACCGCTGAGAGGAACGCTCATGAAATCCCCCCACAAGGCCGCATTACTCCGGCGCGCGATGGCCGTGGCCGTGGCCACCCTGGCCGCGGCGGCTGCCACGACGTGCCCGGCCACGGCGACCACGGCCGGCACCGGCGCGACCGGCGCCGGGACCGCGCACGCAGAGACGGCTCGTGCCAAGACCACCGCCGCGACCTCGCGCGCCGAGACCACGGTCGCCCAGGCGATCTCCGGGGCACGCGGCAGACCGCTCACCGTCCGCCCGCTGAAGGGCGGGGCGGCACTGCCGAGCGCGGCGCGGACGTGGTCCGTCACCTACGTGTCGGAGGGCGCCACCGGCACCCGGATCGCGGTCTCGGGCACGGTCGCGGTGCCGAAGACGACGCCTCCTCCCGGCGGCTGGCCGGTGATCAGCTGGGCGCACGGCACGACCGGGACGGCCGACGTCTGCGCCCCTTCCAGGGACGACGAGAACGGGCTCGCGCACGACTACCTGTCCTCGATGCGGCCCACGCTCGACGCCTGGGTCGCCCGCGGCTTCGCCGTGGTGCAGACCGACTACGAAGGGCTCGGCACGCCGGGCGAGCACCCGTACATGAACGGCCGCAGCGCCGCCAACACCGTGATCGACATCGTGCGCGCGGCGCGCCGGGTGGACCACCGGGTCGGGCGGGACTGGTTCGTGGCCGGGCACAGCCAGGGCGGGCACGCCACGCTGTTCACCGCCGCCGCGAGCGACGCGGGCAAGGGCCTGCGGCTGCGCGGCGCGGTGTCGATCGCCCCGGGCGGGTGGGGACTCAGCCAGCTCGTGCCCTACGCCCAGCACAACCTGCCCGTGCCGGTGGACGTCCTGGCCTTCCTGCCCACGGTCGTCATCGGCGCCTCGGCCGTCGAGCCGGCCGCCGATCCCGAGGAGATCCTCACCGACGAGATGCGGCCGCTGCTCGCCGCCGCCCGTACGGCGTGCGTGGCCCAGGTGCGGGCGGTGGCCGCGAGCACCCCGGTGGGCCAGGTGATCCGAACGGGCGCCGACACGGCGCCGCTCACCGCCTACCTGCGGACGCAGGAACCGGTCGGCATCCGGGTCAAGGTGCCGACCCTGGTCGCCCAGGGCACGCACGACGCCCTGGCGCCCAAGCAGTCGACGGACCTGATGGTGGCCGACCTGTGCCGGCAGGCGCCGAAGATCACGTACCGGATCTACGACGGCGCCGACCACCGGGCAGCGGTCCCGAGGTCCTTCGACGACGCCCTGGCTTTCGTCAGGACGATCCTGGCCGGCCAGACCCCGGCCACCACCTGCTGACCCTCGTCCAACCTCCCGGCGCGCCCGGTCCCGGCCTCACCAGGCGGGACCGGGCGCGCCGGACCCATGCCCGGGGCCACCGGATCACCGGCGAGCCTGTCAGACCAGGTTGTCCTCGATGGCCAGGCCGAACTCGCCCTTGCCGTACATCGCGAGGGCCCGCTCGACGTCGTTCGCGACGTGCACGCTGCCGGCGTGGGCGTCGCGCCAGGCGCGCTCGATGGGGTTGCCGCGGCTGAGCGAGCTCCCCCCGGCGGTCTTGAAGAGGATGTCGATGGCCTCCAGCGCCCGCTCGGTCGCGCGGACCTGGTCCCTGCGCACGCGCAGCCGCAGCTCCATGGGGATCGGCTCGCCCTTGACGGCGTGCTCGTGCACCTCGCGGATGTTGCGGTCGGTCTGCAGGACGGCCGCGTCGATCTCCGACGCGGCCCGGGCCACGGCGACCTGGGCGAACTGGTCCTCGGCGAACCGGCCGCCACCCAGGCTGAGGCGGACCCGGTCGCGCATCGCGGTGACGTAGGACCGGTAGCAGCCGGCCGCCATGCCGATCACGGGAGCGGTGATCGTGGTCGTGAACATGCTGCCGAACGGCATCCGGTAGAGCGGCCCGGTGTTGACCTTCTGGCCGGGACCGCGCAGCTGCGCCTGCTCGTAGTTGCGCATGGCGCGGTGGCCGGGCACGAACACGTCCTCGACGAGAAGGTCGTTGCTGGCGGTCCCGCGCAGCCCGATGACGTCCCAGACGTCCTCGATCGCGTAGTCGGTCCGGGGCACCAGCACGGTCATGAAGTCGACCGGCCTGCCCTGGTCGCCCACGACCAGGCCGCCGACCAGCGCCCAGGACGCGTGCTCGCACCCGGAGGAGAACCGCCACCGGCCGGACACCCGGTAGCCGCCCTCCACGGGCGTCAGCCGGCCGACGGGAGCGTACGACGACGACACCAGCACGTCCGGGTCGTCCCCCCAGACCTCGGCCTGCGCCGCGTCGGCGAACAGGCCGAGCTGCCAGGCGTGCACGCCGAGCACGGAGACCAGCCAGCCGGTGGACCCGCACACCGCGGAGATCTCCCGGACGACCTCGAAGAACCTCACCGGATCGCCCTCCGCGCCGGAGTATCGCCTGGGCTGCAGCATCCGGAAGACCCCGGCCCCGACGAGCTCCCTGATCGTCTCCTCCGGAACCCTCCGCTCCTCGTCGGCGGACCGCGCACGCTCCGCGATCTTCGGCAGTAACGTGCGTACCGAGTGCAGGACCTCGTCACTCATCGTGTGGACACTCCGTGTCGCGCTCGTCGGGCAGGTGCCGTCCATGATGGTGCGTTGCCCCAGCTTTCGCGCGTCAGGAGCATCCCGCCCAATGGGACTCACGGTCCGGCCGCGCTTCACAGCTCCTACCTTGACGAACGGAGACAAGTGCGTCCTGAAGGGTTGGATAGACGTGACTGCAGGAGAAGCCGGCAACGACGGCGTCCGCGCGATCGAGGCGGAAGCGGTGCCAACGCGATTCGCCCGGGGCTGGCACTGCCTCGGCCTGTCGAAGACGTTCAAGGACGGCGAACCGCACACCGTCAACGCGTTCGGCCAGAAGCTCGTGATCTTCCAGAGCGGCGACGGCAGGCTCAACGTGCTCGACGCCTACTGCCGGCACATGGGCGCCGACCTGTCCCAGGGCACGATCAAGGGTGACGAGATCGCCTGCCCCTTCCACGACTGGCGCTGGGGCGGCGACGGCCGCTGCAAGAAGATCCCCTACTCGCGCCGCGTCCCGCTGCGCGCCCGCACGTCCGCGTGGACCACGATGGACCAGGACGGCATGCTGTTCGTCTGGAACGACCCGGAGGGCAACCCGCCGCCGCCCGACGTCACGATCCCCCGCATCGAGGGCGCCACCAGCGACGAGTGGACGGACTGGGTCTGGAAAGAGATCGTCGTCAACACCAACTGCCGCGAGGTCGTGGACAACGTCGTCGACATGGCGCACTTCTTCTACGTCCACTACTCGTTCCCGACGTACTTCAAGAACATCTTCGAGGGACCCGTCGCCACGCAGATCATGAAGGGCATGGGCCGCCCCGACATGCGGCCGCCGGCCAAGGACGGCGAGCCGCAGATGCGCGGCAACACCTCGATCGCGTCCTACCACGGGCCGTCGTTCATGATCGACGACCTGACCTACCACTACGACAACATGGACCTCCACTCCGTGCTGATCAACGCCCACTACCCGATCGACGCCAACTCGTTCGTCCTGCACTCGGGCATCATCGTGCGGCGCAGCGACCAGCTTCCGGCGGGCGCGGCGGAGGTCATGGCCGGCAAGCTGGGCGACTTCATCCTGAGGGGCTTCGACCAGGACGTCCAGATCTGGAAGCACAAGACGCGCATCGACAACCCGCTGCTGTGCGAGGAGGACGGGCCGGTCTACCAGCTCCGCCGCTGGTACGAGCAGTTCTACGTGGACGTGGCCGACGTCCGGCCGGAGATGGTGGAGCGCTTCGAGTTCGAGCTCGACACCACCCGCCCGATCGAGGTGTGGCAGCAGGAGGTCGAGGCGAACCTGGCCCGCCGGGCGGCGGAGAGCCGGACACCATGACGATCCGCACGGACAACAGGCTGCTCGACGGCGCGCCCATGCAGGCGCTGAGCTGCCGCCAGTGCGGCGCCACCGTGGGGGTGCGCAAGGCGAGCTGGCACCAGACCAGCATCCAGTGGGACACCGAGTCCGTGAACGCCTGCCTGGAACGACGTGCCGCCGGCCCGGGCGGCGGCCCGAACGGCGCGGCGTTCACGGGATGCGCGGCGCTGTCCGACTCGATCAGGCAGGCGGTGCTGGACGGCGCGGTCACGGTGCCCGACGCCTGGACGGAGGACACGGACCAGTGATCGACAAGAACGTGTACGGCCCGTGGGCCGTGATCGCGGGCGGATCCGAGGGCGTGGGCGCGTCGTTCGCGCGGCTGCTGGCGGAGGCCGGGTTCAACCTCGTGCTCATCGCCCGCAAGCCCGGCCCGCTCGACGAGACGGCGGACAAGGTACGGGCGACGGGCGTCGAGGTGCGCACCGTCCGGCTCGACCTGCTCGCCCCGGACGCCCTGGAGACGATCCGCGCGGTGACCGACGAGCTGGAGGTCGGCCTGCTGGTGTTCAACGCGGGCGCCAACAGCTACGGCCACGAGTTCGTGACCGGCGACCTGGACCGGGTACGCCAGGTGATCGACCTGAACATCACGGCGCAGCTCGCGCTCGTCCACCACTTCGGCGCGCTGATGCGGGACCGCGGCCGCGGCGGCGTCCTGCTGGTCGGCTCGCTCGCCGGCTACCTGGGCCAGCCGCAGATCAGCGTCTACTCGGCGGTCAAGGCGTTCTGCCGGATCTTCGCCGAGGGGCTCTGGCTGGAGCTCGGCGAGCACGGCGTGCACGTGCTCGAACTCGTCCTCGGCATCACCCGCACCCCGGCCATGGAACGGGCCGGGCTGCGCATGGACATCCCCGGACTGAACGTGGCGGACCCCGACGACGTGGCGCGCGAGGGCCTGGCCCATCTCGCCGACGGTCCCGTCTGGGTCGCGGGCGGCAACCACGCCGCCGCCGTGAAGCGCGGCGGCCCGGCCCGCGCCGACCTGGTGCGCGGCGCGTACGAGGCGACCCGGCGCCTCATCCCGCCCGCGAGCTGAGCCCGCGCCCCGCCGGGCGGCGCCGGCCGACGGAGCACGAGCTGAGGCAGACCGCGCCTCTGGCCCCTTCTGCGTGGCGAGCTCCCAGCCGCGGGCGGCCAACGGATCAGCGGGCGAGGAGACGGCGCAGAAGGCGGCCACCCGGATGGGTGGCCGCCTCCTTCATGGGCTCGCCTACTCAGAGGTCGCGGCGTGCCGACCGGCGCGGCGGCCGAAGAAGGTGCCGTCGCCGAGCGAGGTGCCGCTGACGTAGCCCTCGCCGTGGATGCCGGACGCGGCCCGGCCCGCGGCGTACAGGCCGGGGATGGGACGGCCCGAGTGGTTGAGCACGGCGCCGTCGACGGTGGTGCGCAGCCCGCCGAGGGTGAAACCGGCGACGCCGGTCCCCTTGCCCGCGCTCTCCCGGTCGCCCGCGTTGAACCCGATCCGCGGGTCGGCGGCGGCGAACGGCGGCCGGAGCGGCCGGAGCCACTTCGGGTCCTTGCGGAAGTAGGGGTCCTCGCCGCGCTCGGCGTAGCGGTTGTAGGCGGCGACGGTGGCCTCCAGCGCGCCGGCCGGCATGCCGAGCGCCTCCTCCAGCTCGGCGAGGGTCTCCGTGACGAACCGGGGACGCACGCCCCACAGGTCACGCGCCGGGATGTCCTCGTACCCCTCCTCGTCGATGATCGCCCAGTACGGCCCGGGCTGGTGCACCACGGCGGCGTGACTGAACAGTCCGGGGTAGACGTCCTCGTTGACGAAGCGCTGGCCGAGCCCGTTGACGAGCACGCCGCGCACCAGCATCGCGGGCAGCGCCGTCAGCGCGACCTCCACGGCGGACATGCGCCGGGTGGCCGCGCCGAGCGCCGTCGCCATCTCAATGCCGCTGCCGTCGTCGAGGCCGTCGCTGACCTTGCCGTGACCGAGGAGCACGGGGGCGTGGTGGGCGAGCATCTCCTCGTTGTCGACGAAGCCGCCGGTGGTGAGGACCACCGCCCTGCGGGCGCGGTAGGCGACCGGGGCGCCGTAGCGCTGGGCCACGACCCCGGCGACCCGGCCGTCGTCGTCCACGACCAGGTTGGTGGCGCGGGTGTCCTCGTGGCAGGCCGCGCCCGCCGCCTTGGCCGCCGCGACCAGCGCCTCCATGATCAACCAGCCGCCGAAGGACCTGGTCGCCGGCCGGTGGCCGCGCGGCACCGGCCGGGCGATCGTGTTGTAGGGGTGGGCGTTCTCCCCCAGCCACATCAGGCCGTCCATCGTCGGCGGCATCCAGCTCGGCGCGTCGTACAGCGACTCGTTGAACGTCAGCCCGCGGCCGCGGAACCACTCGAAGTGCTCGACGCTACCGTCGCAGTAGAGCCGCAGCTTCTCCTCGTCGGCGTGCGGCCCGACGGCGGCCCGGAGATAGGCGAACATGTTGTCCGGGTCGTCGTCGAACCCGCACGCCTGCTGCAGCGCCGTCCCACCGCCGAGATAGAGCTCGCCGCCGGACATCGCGGACGAGCCGCCCGGCCCGCCCGCGCGCTCCAGCACGAGCACGTCGGCGCCCGCCGTCGCGGCCTCGAAGGCGGCGGCGGCGCCGGCGCATCCGAAGCCGACGACGAGCACGTCGCATTCATGGTCGAAACCCGCCAGCGAGCCGGCGCTGACGGGCTCCACCGAGGGCGCGGCGGTCACGCGACGGCCCACCCTCGCGGCACACGCTTCATGGCGATCCGTTCAGGACGTGGGGACGGACTTGGGGACGGACTTGGGGACGAAGGCGGCGAGCGGCTCGGACCCGGACCAGTCGTGGCCCCAGTAGCTGTCGGCCGTGATCTCTTCGGCCGTGTAGTAGCGCTCGTCGACGAGCATCCCGTCGGTGCCGTACTCGATGTCCCAGCCGCCGGGTGCGCGGACGTAGAAGGAGACCATCTTGTCGTTGGTGTGCCGGCCGAGCGTGGAGGAGATGGAGAAGCCGCTCTTGCCGACCCGGTCGAGCGCCATCCCGACCGCGTCGAGGCTGTCGACCTCGACCATCAGGTGCACCAGCCCCGGATCGCCCGCGAAGGGCGCGGGGCAGATGGCCAGGCTGTGGTGGCGCTGGTTGATCCCGAGGAAGCGGACCCGCCGCACGGGCGGCCTGCCACCGCCGACCTTCATGGCGCCACGCGGCAGGAAGCCCAGCACCTCGGTGTAGAAGGAGACCGTCTCGTCCATGGCGGTGGTGGGCAGCACCACGTGGCCCATCCCCTGCGGGCCGGTCACGAACCGCTGCGCCAGGCCGGTGATGACGGGGCTGTGGTCGAGCACGGGGCCGAAGAAGATCTCGACCGGCGCCCCGGCGGGATCGGTGAACGTGAGCACCTGCTCCACCGCGCGCTCGGCGGCCTCCTGCTCGTCGAGCATCTTGACCGGGGTGCCCGACGCCTCCACCGCCCGCCCGACTGTGGCGAGCGCGAACTGGTCGCGCACCTCCCAGCCGATGGCGAGCACCCGGTCGGACTCGCCGGGCACCACGATGAGGCGGGCCTGGCGCTCGTCCATCCGGAGGTACAGGGTGTCCGGGTCGGGCCCGGATCCTTCCGCGAAGCCGAGCCCGTCGATCACGAGCTCGCGCCAGCGGTCGATGTCGCGCGTCTGGACCTTGAGATAGCCAAGTCCTCGGATCTGCGTCACGTTCCCCCATCCAATCTGCCGGTGTAGAGGTCGAGCATTCGAGCCCTCCGGTCCGTGGCGGTCTCATTTCCACCCCAAGGTGGCAGACACCGCCCCGGCCCGCCCCGGACCTCCCGCTGAGTGAGAGTCCCGGTTCCCGCCGAGCGCGCGACGCCGACGCCCCGCGAGCGATCCGGACTCCCGGGTGGGTGCGGGAGCGTCGGCTCCTGTCTTGACGGCCGGCGGGGTCCCACTGATCGGAAGACGGCTCCGGATACAGGTGGCCCAGGCACTAGGTTCCCCACGATCCGAGGCTCTCGACGAGTGGGAGGTGAGCCGCATGGGCTCCGGGCGGCTGGACGGGCGAACGGCGATCATCACCGGTGGGGGCGACGGGATCGGCAGGGGTCGACATCCTGGTCAACAACGCCTGGGGCAGCGCGGGCGGGATCGGCCGGGTCGAGAACAAGACGGACGAGCAGCTCGGCCGCGGCTTCGCCATGGGCTACTACGGCCCGTTCTGGGCGATGCGGGCGGCGTTCCCGCACATGAAGAGGCGTTCGCGCCTGCGGGGGTGAGTCGTGAGCCGTCGTCCGATGGCGATCACACCGAGCCTGGTCCCCACGCCGCAATACTCCAACCTCAGCTCAGCAGCGCTCTGGCCTATTGGCCACGGGTGCTCCCAGGTCGATCACCTCGCTTCTCGTGCACACCACGTGCACCGGGCGGGTCCGCGCGTAGGCCGCCAACGCCAGCGACAACCTCGGCTCAGCCTCAGAGCCGGAGCCGGAGCCGGTGTGCGCGCGGCCGAAGTCGACGAAGTCTGCATCGACACGAGCCCGGCCTTCCACCAGCATCAAGTTGCCGACCCCGTACCGGTCTTGCAGGGCGTTCGCCGCTCGCCGGCTGGGCTTTTCCACCAGCTCGACCACCCGCGGGATGCCGTCAGCGCCGGGCGAGGTCGCGATAACGCCACGCTGCTGGGCGAGGTCGGCCCGGTAGGGGCGAGCCAGGACGCTCACGCCGGGCGGCGCCTGCCGCAGCGCCGCAAGCGGGTTGGCGGAAGGGTACAGGTTGTCGCCGTACGCCACATACAGCTCCTCGTCGCGGCATGTCCGAAGGTGGTCGGCGCCGTTGAGCAGCGAGGTGAGATCGCCGTAGGCGCCGGCTTGAGCAACCCACTCCACCGTCATATCCAGTTCTGGGCCGACCTCTGGCACGTTTAGGCCCGCCGCGCGCTGGTAGCTGCCATGTGCCTCGGCGGCCAGGACCTGCCGCGCCCACGCGGCGAACGGCTCGTAGTACGGGTGGTAGACGACCGCCACCCGGGCGGGGCCGACCTCGGCGATCTCCTCCAGCAGGTGCACGATGCCGGGACGCCCGTGCACGGGCAGCCACTCCTTGGGTAGGTAGCGGGCCCACGCGTGAACGCGGGTACCCAACCCTCCAGCCGCGATCACCACCCGTGTCGGCGGGACTGCCCTACGCGAGCCGGCCGCCTGAGGTACTTTGCCGGGGTGATGAAGGTTAGGGTCACCGGCGTTGTCATCGAGGACGGGCGGATCCTCCTCCTGGACCAGGACACCGACAGCGGGCGCTCCTGGTCGCTGCCCGGCGGGAAGATCGAGCCGGGCGAGCCCATCGGGGACGCGCTGGTGCGGGAGATGCGGGAGGAGACCGGCATCGATGTGGAGGTTGGTCGGCTGCTGTACGTGTGCGACCACCTGCCGGGCGATGGCATCCACGTCATCCACATGACGTTCGAGGCGGCCCGCACCGGCGGCACCGTGGGGGTGATCGCCGAGGGCGCCGATACCACGCCAATCCGCGGCGTGCACTTCGTGCCGATCGCCGACCTGTCGGCGATCGGATTCTCCCCGCGTTTCGCCGAGCTGGCCGAGGCCGGATGGCCCGGGGCGGGCTCCTACATGGGCGCCAAAGCGAACATCGGCCTGTGACCGCGCCTGCGTGAGCGCGCCGACGAGGCGGGCGTCGAGGACGTTCAGCGGCAGACTCCGATCCTCAAGGCTGCACATCCACTCGCGGAGCAGCGCGGCCAGCCGCGCTGCGGGAACCGGCCGGCGCGGCTCTTCACGGACGAGGCGGATCCCGACGCCGCGGGAGCTGCCGACCAAGTGACGCTGCCGCAGCCGCAGCACCTCCTCCTGTCCAGAAGGGGTGTTCCAGGCGGCGCCAGTCAACCACCTGCCCACCGGCCCTGCCTGCGGGTCGGGTCCGTCCGCGCACCACACCTGCACGTTACCGACCACGTGGTGAATGCCGCCGGCCGCGAGCCCGTTCTGCATGACCGGGACGGTGTCTCCGACGTTGTAGTCGGTGTTGGTCGCCTCACCGCCTGCCATCAGGGCGGCCATCTCCTGCACCTGCGGCAGGCGTGCGGCGTGGCGGGCGGCGAACGCGGCCGCGCCGACCCACGTCACCCAGTACGCCGGATGGTCGGCGAATCCGGCGCTGACCGTCCACCGGCCGCTGCCGGGGTCGCGGTGCAGGCGGCCGCCACGCTCATGTGGCATCTCGCAGCACAGCAGGTAGGCGCCACCGGATTCGTTGTGCAGGCCATGCTCGGCAAGCTCGTTGAGAAACTCGGCGTATTCGGCGTTGGACACAAGCAGGTTGCGCCAGGCCAGGCCGCCCACCAGCACATATTCGACCCCGCCACCGTCGTTCCCCCCGTTCCAGCGGACGGTCGGCCCCGTCGAGGGTCGGCGACCGACCGGCCGGTCGGCATGCGGCACGTGTGTGTACAGATGGTCGCCGGCCAGCCACTCGCCGACCAGCGCGGCGATGTGGTCGGGAAAGACCCGCTGGGCGGAGGTGAGCGCCGTCGTCGCGGCGACCCGCACCAGCTCAGCCGAACGCTCGTCCAGGTGCGTGGTCAGCGCCGTCTTCGGGACGGTGGTGACGAAGGTGTCCTCACCCACCGGCTGCGCGGTGCCCGCGGCCGTCGTGGCGAGAGGGCGTCTGGTCCCGGCGAGCTCGGGCAGCACCCGCACGAGGCTGTGCCAGCCGGCGGCGGGATTCCTGACCGCCGCCTCGTACGGGATGCACACGACCTCGCCGGTGTCGCTGACGTCGCGGTGATGGATTGCGGTCGCCAGCAGCAGCGTGTTCAGGACGTGCAGGCGTGCGAGCGCGACCAGGTCGGGCGGGTCGTCGTCGGGCAGCAGCGCAGCCGCCCCGGCCAGCGGGGCGTCCGCCCTGTGTGTGGCGGTCATCAGCTGCCGGTAGCGGGCGCGGTAGTCCCACCGCCTGAACAGGCCGCCGCGCGCGAAGGAGGAGGCGACGCCCAGCGGGCTGCGCGTCAGCACCACCACCGGCGCGTCCGGGAACAACTCCAGCACGTTCGGCGTCGCGAGAAACAGGTTCGTCTCCTTGACCGCCTGCCGGACGGGGGCGTACTTCGACACGGCGAACGCCACCAGCCAGTGCCGCCCGTACGGGGTGAGCCGCCGCTCGGCCTCCACCAGGCCGACCCCAGCAGGGTTGAGCGGCGACAGCGGATGGCCGGGCGCGAGCTGCTGGCGCAGCGGCTCGTTGTGCTGGTCCATCACCAACCGCAAGGTGTCGGACAGCCAGTTGGAGCCGACCCGCTCCATCGTCCCCAGCATCACCAGCGGCGCCAGCAGTGGCCGCCCCTCATGAGCCGCAGCGCGCATCTCCTCAACTCTGGCGTCGATCTCCGACAGGATCGCACTCGTTCCGCGCATCGTTTCGTGTCTCCTCACGTCGGCCGCGAATGTCCTGGTCAGGACACCCCGGGCCTGGCCGGGCCACCAGATGCGCGCCCATGCGCCAACCGCGCCGCCGCATTGCGGGGTTGCGCGGGGTTGCGCAGATCCCATTCCGCTGCGCCACCTGGGTATCCCCTCCTACGGTGGGGCGCGACAGCGGACGGCACAGCTCGTCAGGGCAGGAGTGGACGCGATGCAGGGACGGCCTGTCACCAACCACGATCTCGCCGCCCTCATCACCACCAGCGGCCGCTCACACGGTGCCGTCGCCCGCAAGGTGAACACGCTGGCCGCCGACCGACACAAGCTGGATCTGCGCTACGACCAGGCCAGCGTCTACTGGTGGCTGCGCGGCCGCGTCCCCGACGCCCCCGTCCCCCAACTACTCGCCGACATCCTCGGAAGCTGGCTCGGCCGCCCCATCGAAGTCGACGACCTCGGGTTCACCGACCGCGGCGGACAGCTGGGCCTGGCCGTGGCCACCAGCGCCGACCAGGCCGCCGCGACCGCATCCGAACTGTGGAAGCAGGTGAATCAGCGGCGCACCCTGGTCGGGTCCGCGTTCGTCCTCAGCGCCGCGGTGGGCGCCGGATTCGACTGGCACTTCGCCCCCGCCCGCGCCACCACCGACCGCCCTGTGGGGGACCGGACTGTGGGCATGGCCGACGTGGAGCGGCTGCACAAGGCACGTCTGGAGTTCATCGCCCTTGACCGCGCCAACGGCGGCGGCCACGCCTTCACCTGGCTTGTCGACCACCTCGACCGCGCGGTCACCCCCCTGCTCGCCGGCCGCTACACCACCCCGGTGGGCCGCGAGTTGTTCTCCGCCGTCGCCTCCCTCACCGAACTCGCCGGGTGGATGGCCTTCGATCAGCACCACACCTTCGGCCAAGGCGTGGCGCAGCGGTTCTTCATCCAGGCGCTCAGCATGGCCCGCCAATCCGGCGACCGAGCCTACGCCGCGCACGTTCTATCGAACCTGGCCACGCAGGCCCTGTTTCTCAACCACGGCGCGGAAGCCGCCCGGCTGGCCCGCGCCGCCCGATCAGGCGCCGGCCGGGCCGCCACGCAAACCCTCGCCGCGCGCCTGGCAGTCGTCGAGGCGCGCGGCTGGGCGCTCGTCGGCGACCGCCGCGAGGCCCGAGCCGCGATCCGACGCGCCGACCAGGCGATGAGCCGGTCCCAGCCGGGAGCAGACCCCGGCTGGCTGTCCACCTTCACCCCGGCCCACCACGCCGGATCGGTCATGCACGCGCTGCGCGACCTCGGGCTGCACGCCGAAGCCGCCAGGCACGCCGGCGCTGCCCTCGACCTCCCGGACTCCAACGTACGGACCCGCGCTCTGCACCAGGTGCTGCTCGCCACCGTCCATGCCGGCCGCAGCGACATCGACGCCGCCTGCGCCACCGCCCAGCAGGCCCTCACCATCTACCCGCATCTGGCTTCAGCCCGGCTGCGCGCCCGACTGCTCGATTTCGCCCGGCGTCTGCCTCAGCAGGACGTACGATGCGTTCGCGAATACAGCGAGCAAGCCAGGGAACTGCTCACGAAACCATGACCGACCAACACCCCGCGACCAGCGTTCAGCGGACCTTTGTCGAGCCGGAGATCTACTACGCCCAGCTCGCCTCCGTGCACGTAGCCACCGGTGCTCTCCTCACCGATACGGACGGCCGCATCCTGCTGGTCAAACCCAACTACCGCCCGCACTGGCTCATCCCCGGCGGCATGGTCGACGACGGCGAACCCCCGGAGCTGGCCTGCGCCCGGGAACTACACGAAGAACTCGGCATCCAGGCCAAGATAGGCCAGCTCCTGGTCGTCGACTGGGCGCCCGCACGCGGACACCGGACCCGCCCCATCTTGTATCTCCTGTTCGACGCAGGCACGCTGCACGACCCGCGCATCCGGCTTCAGCACACCGAACTTGACGACGCCGCCTTCCTCACCGCTGCTGAGGCCCCGGGCCGCCTCTCGCCGACGGTCGCGGCCCGGATACCCGCAGCCCTCGCCGCGCGCGATCAGGGCATCACGATCTACCGGCCGCACAACGACTAAGCTGTGGGAGAGACTGCGCCAGTGGGCGCGGCTGCTCGGCATCCCGCCGACGCGGTTGTGGTTTCAGGTGCCGGAGCAACGCGCCAGCCACCCACCAGCCCACACCCCGGTGCCGGTTCCGGTCCGTCGGGCCGGGTGACCCCCGAACGTGTCGTCTTCACGGCCCGATCTGTGTGAGCAGGACGATGAGCTGAAGCGTGCCGTAGGCAGCCGCCATCTCCTCGGTGTCGAACGCCACGGTGCGCCCGTTCTTCCTGACGACGCCGGGAATGAGGGCGGCGAGGTCCGCCGAGCGCGGCTGGTGCAGGTCGACCTCGACGTGGAGCGGGCGGGGCACGGAAACCGGCGGATTGCTGGCGTGTAGCCGCATCGCCTGGCCGGCGCTCTGCCGAAGGCGGTCGCGCGCCTCCTCCGGGTGCAGGGTGTCGGCCGCGAGTTGGCCGAGGCCTCGTTTGACCGGCACGGTAACGGCCTGCGGCACCAGTGCGCTGAACTCGTCGCACGCGGCGACGTCTCCGCTGGCCAGCACGACAGGCACTCCGTACGAGCCCGCCAGCAACGTGTTGATCCCGATCTCGCCGTGCGAACAGCCGTTGACGCGGACGTCAAGGATGGCGTCGGCGATGGTGTGCGCGAGCACGGCGCCGCCCGCGCCCGCGCGTGCGTGGTAACCCACGAACATCGCCACCTGGGCACCGGCCTGCAAGCCCGCCAGCATGCCCAGTTCGCGGGGTTTGCCGCGGATCAGCCGGGCTCGCCGGTCGAGTTCCTCAGGCAGGATGTTGCGGTACGGGCCGTGGGAATCGGCAACCAGCACCTCGGCAGCCGGCTCAGCGTCGATCGTCCCCTCCACGACGGCGTTGGCCGCCGCCGTCATCAACCTCCGGCCACGCTCGTACTCGTACCGCTCCGGGTTGATCTCCGCCGGATGAACAATGCCAGCGATGCCCTCCATGTCTACCGAAATCAGCACTTTGATCTCCACGCTCACAAGCTAGCGCGTTCTCTCGATCCTCATACCGGGTCAGATCATCGAACGCATCGGTCCCTGCGGCGGCTCGATGTCCAGGTCGGTCAGCGCGGAGGCGTGGAAGACCGAGCCCGGCACGTGGATGGCGTGCGTGAGGCCCACGTGCGCGTCGCGCCAGAAGCGCTGGATCGGGTTGTCCACGCGCATGGCGTTGCCGCCAGAGCGCGCCACGATCTCGTCGACCGCGCGGACCGCCCGCCAGGCGGCCTGGACCTGGGTGCGGCGGCCCACGGCGCGCTCGCCGAAGGTGACCTCGCGGCCCGAGGCCACGAGGTCGTACATGCGCGAGGCGTTGTCGAGCAGCGCCGAGCGCGCCGCCGCGATGTCCGCCGCCGCCTCGCTGATCGCGTAGAGCACGTACGGGTCGTCCTTGATCCTGGTGCCGGTGATCTGCACCCGGCCCTTCTGGTACGCCAGGTGGTGCGCGAGCGCGCCCTCGGCGATGCCGATCACCGAGGCGGTGATGCCGAGCGGGAACGCGGCGGAGAACGGCAGGTGGTAGGTCGGGTTGGTCAGCCCGGCCTCCCGGGCGGCGGTGCCGTCCACGACCTTCGAGAACGGGATGACCCGGTAGTCGGGGACGAACGCGTCCTTGACGATGATGTCCTTGCTGCCGGTGCCGCGCAGGCCGACGACGTCCCAGGAGTCGTCGACGATCTCGTAGTCGGAGCGCGGCAGGATCAGGTGCAGCGAGGTGGGCGGCTTGGCCATGTTGCCGTCGGCGTCGCCGAGCATGCCGCCGAGGAAGATCCAGTCGCAGTGGTCGGTGCCCGAGGAGAACTGCCAGCGGCCGTTGAAGACGTATCCGCCGTCCACCGGCCGGGCGATGCCCATCGGCGCGTACGGGGAGGCGATCCAGGTGTCCTGGTTCTCGCCCCAGATCTCCTCCTGCACCCTGGGGTCGGCGAACGCCATCTCCCAGGGGTGCACGCCGACCACGCCGGTGACCCAGCCGGTCGAGCCGTCCAGGGCGGCGATCTTCATGACGGTCTCGGCGAACTCGCGCGGATGCAGTTCGAGGCCGCCGTGCCGGCTCGGCTGGAGCATCCGGATGGCGCCCGACTCGCGCAGCACCTTGGCCGCCTGATCGTCCAGTCTGCCCAGCGCCTCGTTCGCGGGGCCGAGCGCGCTGATCTCCTCGGCCCGCTGGGTGACCGCTTCGAGTACCGGATTGGTCATGGCTTGTCTCACTTCTTCGCCGCGAGGGCGACTGCGATTTCGATGAGCTGGTCTTCCTGGCCGCCGACCAGGTTGCGGCGCCCGGCCTCGATGAGGATCTCGGCGCCGGACACGCCGTACTTCCCGGCCTGGCGGTCGGCGTGCTTGAGGAAGCTGGAGTAGACGCCGGCGTAGCCCATGGTGAGCGTCAGCCGGTCGAGCTGGCACTCCCCGTCCATGATCGGGCGCACGACGTCCTCGGCGGCATCGATGATCTTGAGGGTGTCGATGCCGGTGCGGATGCCGAGCCGCTCGGTGACGGCGGCGAACGCCTCGACGGGCGTGTTGCCCGCGCCCGCGCCGAACCGGCGGGTCGAGCCGTCGATCTGCAGGGCGCCCGCGCGGACGGCGATGACCGAGTTGGCGACGCCGAGGCCGAGGTTCTCGTGGCCGTGGAAGCCCACCTGCGCGTCGGAGCCGAGCTCGGCCACGAGCGCGGCGATCCGGTCGCCGGTCTGCTCCATGATCAGCGCGCCGGCCGAGTCGACGACGTACACGCACTGGCAGCCCGCGTCGGCCATGATCCGGGCCTGCCGGGCGAGCACCTCGGGCGGCTGGCTGTGCGCCATCATCAGGAACCCGACCGTCTCCAGTCCCAGCTGTCTGGCCAGGCCGAAGTGCTGGATCGAGATGTCGGCCTCGGTGCAGTGGGTGGCGATCCGGCAGATGCTCGCGCCGTTGTCGGCCGCCTCGCGGATGTCGTCCTGGATGCCGAGGCCGGGCAGCATCAGGAACGCGATCCTGGCCCGCTTCGCGGTCGCCACCGCGGCCTTGATCAGCTCCTGCTCGGGGGTGTGGCTGAAGCCGTAGTTGAACGACGAGCCGCCGAGCCCGTCGCCATGGGTGACCTCGATGACCGGCACGCCCGCCTCGTCGAGCGCAGCCACGATGGAGCGCACGTGCTCGACCGTGAACTGGTGCTGCTTGGCGTGCGAGCCGTCGCGCAGCGACGAGTCGGTGACCCGGATGTCGAGGTCGGCGCTGTAAGGCATGGGTGATCTCCCTGTGGCTAGGAGCGCTCGGCGAGGAGCCGCTGCGCGAAGCCCTCACCGACCTTGGTGGCGGCGGCGGTCATGATGTCGAGGTTGCCGGAGTACGGCGGCAGGTAGTCGCCCGCGCCCTCGACCTCGACGAACACGGCGACCCGGGCGAGCCCGCCGCTCACCGGCGTGGGGTCGTCGAACTGCGGCTCGGCGCGCAGCCGGTAGCCTGGCACGTACGACGCGACGGCGGCGGCCATCTCCTTGATGGAGGCGGCGAGGGCGTCGCGGTCGGCGTCCTCGGGGATCGCGCAGAAGATCGTGTCCTGCATGAGCATCGGCGGCTCGGCCGGGTTGAGGATGATGATCGCCTTGCCCTTCGCGGCGCCGCCGATCGTCTCGATGCCCCGCCCGGTGGTGCGCGTGAACTCGTCGATGTTGGCCCGTGTGCCAGGCCCGGCCGACGGCGAGGCGACGCTGGCGACGATCTCGGCGTAGGCCACCTCGGTGACGCGAGACACGGCGTGCACCATCGGGATCGTCGCCTGCCCGCCGCAGGTGATGAGGCTGACGTTGGGCGCGTCGAGGTGGGCGCCGAGGTTGACGGCGGGCACCACCGCGGGGCCGAGCGCGGCCGGGGTGAGGTCGACCGCCCGGATGCCGAGCGCCTCGTAGCGGGGCGCGTTCTCCTTGTGCACGTAGGCCGAGGTCGCCTCGAAGACCAGGTCGGGCCGCTCGTCCTGGGCGAGCAGCCAGCCGACCCCCTCGGCGGAGGCGGTCAGGCCCGCAGAGCCGGCCCGCTTGAGCCCCGGGCTGTCGGGCTCGACGCCGATCATCCAGCGCGGCTCGATGAGGTCGGAGCGCAGCAGCTTGTACATCAGGTCGGTCCCGATGTTGCCCGAGCCGACGATCGCGGCGGTCGCCTTGGTCACTGTCCCAACCTCATTTCGCCAACGCTCATCTCGGCAACCCTCATTTCGTCAACCCTCATTTCGTCAACCCTCATTCGTCGACCCTCATTCGTCGACCTCATTCGAATCGAGCGGTCACGGAGCCGAGCCCGGCGAACTCGGCGCGGAAGGTGTCGCCGGGACGCACGTCGATCGCCCTGGTGCAGGAGCCGGGCAGGATGACGTGCCCCGCTTCGAGCTTGACCCCGAAGGAGGCGACCTTCCTGGCCAGCCAGGCCACGGCGGTGGTCGGGTCGCCCAGGACGGCGCTGGTGTTGCCCCGGGCGACCTCCCGGCCGTCCCGGTGGAGCACGGCCTCGACGTCGGCCGGGTTCAGCTCGGCCGGGCTGACCCGGGCGGCGCCGAGGAGCACGCCGGCCGAGGAGGCGTTGTCGGCGATGGTGTCGGCCAGGCGGATCTTCCAGTCCCTGATCCGGCTGTCGATGAGCTCGAGGCTCGGCACGACGTACTCGGTCGCGGCGAGCACGTCGGCCTCGGTGCACCCCTCGCCGGGCAGGCTCGCCCCGAGCACGTAGCCGATCTCGACCTCGATCCGCGGGTAGCAGTACGCGGAGGTCTCGATGGGGGTGTCCTCCGACAGCACCATGTCGTCGAGCAGGTGCCCGTAGTCGGGCTCGTCGACGCCCATCATCTGCTGCATCACCAGGGAGGACAGCCCCACCTTGTGCCCGTGGACGCGGGCGCCGTCCGCGAGCCGGCGCCGGATGTTGGCGAGCTGGATCTCGTAGGCGTCCACCACGTCGATGCCCGCGAACTCGTCGGTCAGCGGCTCGATCGGAGCCCGGTCCCGCTCGGCCGTCCGCAGCCGTCCGGCCGCGGCCGCCCGCTGCGCCTCTTCCAGCATCAGGTCCTCCGCAGATGTAGACGGTCGGGGTAAGGCTTCCAGTCATGGCCGCCGCTCCGGTGCCCGCTTCCCGCTCAGTGGGAGCCCGCCGGGCACGACCGGGGTTCATCCGTCGTAGGTGACCTTGAGCCGTTCGCTGACCGGGATCGCCTGGCACGACAGGATCAGGCCGTCGGCCAGGTCCCGCTGGTCCAGCACGGTGTTGTGCTCCAGCGTGACCTCGCCTTCCAGCAGCACGCAGGCGCAGGCGCTGCACGATCCCTCGCGGCACGAGTACGGCGCGTCCAGGCCGGCGGCCAGCAGCACGTCGAGCAGCTTGTTCCCGCTCGGCCAGGCGACCGTCGTCGTGCGGCCGTCCAGCTCGACCTCGACCGTGCTGCCGGGGGCCGCCGGGTCGATCACGACGCCGGACTCGGCGAACGGGTCGCCCGCCAGCGACTCGAACCGCTCGACGTTGACGCGCGGCGCGTCCATCCCGGCGAGGATCCGCGTGACGAGGTCCATGAACGGCCCCGGCCCGCAGACGAACGCCTCCCGGCCCGCGTACGGCCGGGCCAGGGCGGCCAGCCCGGCCGCGGTGGGCAGGCCCTGCACCGACTCCAGCCAGTGCACGACCGTCAGCCGCTCGCCGTGCTCGGCGGCCAGCGCGACCAGCTCGTCGCGGAAGATCACCGACTTCTCGTCCCGGTTGGCGTAGATGAGGGTGACGGCGCCGGTCCCGCCGCGCAGGCACGACTTGAGGATCGACATGACCGGCGTGATGCCGCTGCCGCCCGCGAAGAGCAGCAGGTCGTCGTCGAGTGAGGACGGGGTGAACGTGCCCGAGGGCCGCAGCACCTCCAGCACGTCGCCCTCGGTGACGTTGTCGCAGATCCAGTTCGACCCGTAGCCGTCCCGGGTGCGTTTCACGGTCACCTTGAGCCGGTCGTCGCACACGGGCGAGCTGCTGAGCGAGTAGCAGCGCGCCGCGCCCTCCGGCCGGCCGGTCGGCACCCGTACGGTGAGGAACTGGCCGGGCCGGTAGCCGAACCTGGCGTGGTCGCCGTCGGCGGGCTCCAGCACGAGCGAGTGGGCGTCCGGGGTCTCGCGGATGACCTCGACGACCCGCACCTTGAGCGGGGCCGGTTGCGTCATGGCTGTCTCCGTCCCCGCCGTCAGGCCGAGTGGGGCAGCGTGACCTGCCCGTCCCAGCGCGCTCTGGCGGCGGCGTGCCGCGCGGCGACGTACCCGAAGACGATCGACGGGCCGATCGTGGCGCCGGGCCCGGCGTACTCGTTGCCCATCACCGACGCCGAGGTGTTGCCCGTGGCGTAGAGGCCGTCGATCACCGAGCCGTCGCCGCGCAGCACCCGGCTGTGCTCGTCGCACACCAGGCCGCCCTTGGTGCCGAGGTCGCCGACCTCGATCCGGAACGCGTGGAAGGGGGCCTTGCCGATCACGTCGAGGTTCGGGTTCGGCAGCGTCGGGTCGCCGTAGTAGCGGTCGTAGGCGCTCTCGCCGCGGCCGAAGTCCTCGTCCCTGCCGGTCTCGGCGAACCGGTTGAACCGTTCCACCGTCTCGGCCAGCGCTCCGGCCGGGACGCCGATCTTCCCGGCCAGCTCGGCGAGCGTGCCGGCGGTGAACGCGATGCCCTGCTCGTAGAACTCCTTCGGAATCGGCATCCCGGGCAGGATCTGCGCGAACGGGTATCGGGCGCGGGCCTTGGCGTCCATCACGAACCAGGCCGGCACGTGCCCGCCCGCGAGCTGGTCGTGCACGAAGTTCACGTACGGCGACGACTCGTTGGTGAACCGCCTGCCCTCGGCCGACACGATGATCGACGGCGGGATGCACCGTTCCGACACCAGCGGGATGGTCGCCCCGGCGGGGTGCCGCACGGCGGGCATCCACCAGGCGTCGTCCATCAGGTCGAGGGCGGCGCCGAGCCGCTCGCCGGCCAGGATGCCGTCACCGGTGTTCTCCCTGGCGCCCATGCCGAAGTCGGCCCGGCCGCCCTCGGGCAGGTACCTGGCCCGCAGCTCCGGGTTGTGGTCGAAGCCGCCGGTCGCCAGCAGCACACCGTGCCGGCCGCGGATCCGCACGGGCCGGCCGTCGCGCTCGGCGACGATCCCGGTGACCGCGCCGTCGTCGCCGGTCACGAGGCCGGTCATGGGCGTCTTCAGCCAGAGCGGGACTCCGGCGTCCTTGAGCGCCATCCGCAGCCGGGCGACGAGCGCGCGCCCGCCGGTGGCCATGTGCCGGCGGCGGACCACGTTCGAGGAGACCCGCCAGGCGGCGACCACGGAGGCCCACCGGCCGCGCCAGGTGCGCTTGGCCATGGCCAGGTCGTGGTAGTCCTTGCCGGTGATCCACAGGCCCAGCGGGCCCTTCATGCTGTTGGGCCGCTGGTGTCTCTCGTCCTCGCCGAGCGCGCGGGTGTCGAACGGCACCGCCTCGATCGACCGGCCCAGCGGTCGGCCGCCCTCCAGCTCGGGGTGGTAGTCGGCGTAGCCCTTGGTCCAGAAGAACCGCATCCACTTGCTGGTGCCGAGCAGTTCCATCGCGGCCGGGCCCTGGTCCACGTACGCGTCGAGCCGGGCGGCCGGGACCCGTCCCCCGGTCAGCAGGTCGAGGTAGCGGCGGATCGACTCGCGGCTGTCGTCGTGTCCCCTGGCGCGCAGGGTGGGGTTGTTCGGGATCCAGATGCCGCCGCCGGAGATCCCGGTGCTGCCGCCGTACTTCGAGCCCTTCTCCACGACGACGCAGGACAGCCCGCTGTCGTGCGCGGTCAGCGCGGCGGCCATGCCACCGCCGCCGCTGCCGACGACGACCAGGTCGAACTCGTGGTCCCAGCCGGTCACCGGTCGTCCTTCCTGGTGAGGAAGGACAGCACGGCGCTCTCCCAGGCTGCCTTCCGCTCGATCATCACCCAGTGGCCGCAGTCGGGGAACACGTGCAGCTCGGCGTCCGGGATGGTGCGCATCGGGATGATGGCCATGTCGAGCGGGCTGACCCGGTCGTCGCGTCCCCACGTGATCAGCGTCCTGGCCTTCAGCTTGTGCAGCATCGCCCAGTACGGCGGCGCGTCGGAGGCGGCGGAGGCGCGGGCGGCCATCGCGGCCCTGCCGTACATCCGGCGGGCGCCGGCGAGCGTGGCCGGGTCGGTCGCCTGGGTCCACCGCTCCTCGATCAGTTCCTCGGTGACGATCGCCGGGTCGTACACCATGGAGTTGAGCCACTGCACCAGCGCCTGCCGGGTGGGGTTCTCGGTGAACTCCATGAGGAGGTTGATGCCCTCGCCGGGCCCGGGGCTGAACAGGTTGCGGCCGATGCCCCCGATGGTGACGAGCCGGCGGACCCGGTCGGGGTGGGCGATCGCCACCTGCGTGGCCACGATGCCGCCCATCGAGTTGCCGATCACGTCCACCCGCTGGAGCCCGAGGCCGTCGAGGAAGCGGATCACCGCGCCGTGGGCCGCCACCATGGGATGCCGGTCGGTCGGGTCGCTGACCCCGAACCCCGGGAACTCCAGGATCAGGCAGCGGAAACGCTCGGAGAGGGCGGCCAGGTTGTCGCGGTAGTTCCGCCAGCCCGTGACGCCGGGGCCCGAGCCGTGCAGGAGCAGCAGAGGCGGGCCCTCACCGGCCTCGTGGTAGCGCAGCACCCCCTGATCGGTGGCGAGCTCGCGCAAGGTCGACTCGTGGGTCAGCTCCGTGGTCATCTTCCGTCCCGGTCATAGCAAGGTGTCGGCTGCGTCGAAGGTAAGTCGAAGGTAATCGGACAGAACGGGCAAGCCCAGAGATCATCCCAATCAGCGAGACCGGGACCGGCCCGCCCGGCGGCCGGGGCCCGGGACCTGCCGGAGCAGAAAGCCCTTCCACTCAACGGGATCCCGCCGTCTGGGCGCCGCGCGGGCCTTTGTACGTTCGTCACCCGAGCCGCCGTCGCACGCGAGGTGACCCATGACAGCCGCATCCGCCGATCCCGCGTTCACGCCGGACCCCGACGCGCCCACCCCGGCGGAGTTCCGGCGGGCGATGGGGATGTTCGCGAGCGGCGTGACGGTGGTCAGCGGCCTGGACGGCGAGGAGCCGGTGGGCTTCGCCTGCCAGTCGTTCGCCTCGGTGTCGCTGGAGCCGCCGCTGATCCTGTTCTGCGCCGACCACAACGGCCGCGCCTGGCCGCGGATCCGCAGCTCGGGCCGCTTCTGCGTGAACGTGCTGGGCGAGGAGCAGGTCGACATCTGCGGCCGGTTCGGCTCCAGCAAGGGCAGGAAGTACGACGGGCTCGACTGGGACCTGTCGCGCTGGGGCACTCCGGCGCTGCGCGACGTGCTCCTGCGCGTTCACGCCGAGGTGCACGACGTGCACGTGGCGGGCGACCACGACGTGGTGATCGGCCGGGTGCTGGAGCTGGAGCAGGTCAGCGAGCAGCGCCCGATGCTGTTCTTCCGCGGCAGGTTCGGCGTCGAGCAGCCGGAGCCCGCCGATCAGACGCCGCCCGGCCCCAACCTGTGGGGGTGGGGCGACCACTGGGGGTAGCCGCTCTCGTGGTGGCGTCTCACAGCCAGTCTCCGTCCTGGCCGACGGCGAGCATCTGGTTCATCGTCTCGGCGGACCAGGTGCGATCGGGCGTCCGGGTGGCGCCCCGGGAGCGCCGTGAGGTCTCCAGACCGGGGAAGAGCGCCAGCGCGGCCTGCCGCGCCGCGTCGACCACCAGCGGGGCGACCTTCTCCAGCGGGGTACGGCTCTCGCCCACCAGGGAGATGCTCGCCACCGGCCCCTCGTGGCCGCGGATCGCCGCCGCGACGCAGGCGATCTGGGGGAAGCACTCCCCCCGCTCGAAGGCCAGGCCCCGGCGCTGCCGGATCCGGTTCAGCTCCTGGTGCAGGGTGCCGATGTCGCCGATCGTCCGGTTGGTCAGCCGGCTGATGGGGCCGCTGATCAGCGCGTCCACCTGCTCCGGCTCCAGCCAGGCGAGGATCGCCTTGCCCAGCGCGGTGCAGTGGGCCGGAGCCCGGCCGCCCACCCGCGAGGGGACCGACAGGGCGAACCTGCCGCCGACCTTGTCCAGGTAGAACACCTCCGATCCGTCGAGGACCGCCAGGTGGACGACCATGCCCGTCCTGATCTGCAGCTCGTGCAGCAGCGGCGCGGCCGCCTCGCGGATCTCGCCGTGACTCCCGTCCCGGCCGCCGAGCCCGAGCGCCCGCTTGCCGAGGCGGTAGCCGAAGGACGTGTGGTCGAGCCAGCTCAGCTGGACGAGCTGGTCGAGGATCCGGTGTGCCGTGGAGCGGGGGAGGTGGGTACGGCGGGCGACGTCCTCCAGGGTGAGCCGGGTGGATCGGCCGGTGAAGGCGTCCATGATCAACGTCATCCGCTCGACCATCGATGGCGGCAGCTCCCGCCGCGGCGGCGCCGGGGCGGGCTCAGTGCTGAGAGCGGTCATCGCACCTCCCAAAACTGAAATGAATTCTTGTTATTGACCTTAGCAACGCACCGGGCCCGAGGGAAGAGGTCGCCAGGCGGGGCGATAATCTACGCCGTGTCCGATTCCGGTCAGTGAGATCGGCGAATCGGCCCTGGACGTCGGTTGACTAGAAAGAATTCTGCGAGCGGGGTCCAAGACGCGAAGTGAGGTGGAGCCGGTGCGAATCGGCATTGTGAGTCCTGTCGTGGTGCGCTTTCCGGGCACCTACTCGGAATGGGAGACCGGGGCGGGCGCCGATGACCTGGGCCGGATCGCCGAGACCGCCGACCGGCTGGGCTACCACCACCTCACCTGCAGCGAGCACGTCGCCGTCCCGGCCGAGGCCGCCCGGCAGCGCGGCGGCGCCTACTGGGATCCGCTCGCGACGCTGGGCTACCTCGCCGCCCGCACCCGCCGCATCCGGCTGGCCACCCACGTGCTCGTCCTCGGCTACCACCACCCCCTCGAGATCGCCAAGAGGTACGGCACGCTCGACCTGATCAGCGGCGGCCGGCTCACGCTCGGCCTGGGCGTGGGCAGTCTGGAAGAGGAGTTCGAGCTGCTCGGCGTGCCGTTCGAGGATCGCGGCCCGCGCGCCGACGAGGCGCTCGCGGCCCTGCGCGCCTCCCTCTCGCGGCGCGAGCCCGAGTTCCACGGCCGCTACTACGACTACTCCGGCTTCGTGGTGGAGCCGCACGCGGTGCAGCCACGGGTCCCACTGTGGATCGGCGGCCAGACCCGGCGCTCCCTGCGCCGCGCGACGACCCACGGCGACGGGTGGACGCCGTTCGGGCTCCCCCTGGAGACGCTCGCGACGATGGTCCGCGAGGCCGAGCTGCCCGACCCCTTCGACGTCGTGTTCGGCCTCGGCCGCCCGGTGGACCCGTCCGGCGCGCCCGACGCCGCCGCGCGCGCCCTGGAGCGGGTGCGCGAGGCGGGCGCCACGGTGGCGGCCGTCTACGTGGCCGCCACGTCGGCCGCCCACTACTGCGACCAGTTGGAGACGCTGCGCGCCCTCGGCACCGCGATCGGCCTCGACTTCAGCCCACCGGCCCCGGCCACGAACCCGGCCACGGCCCCGGGACCGACCACGGGACCGGCCACGGACCCGGCTCGTCTCGGGGAGGACGCGTGAGCGGCATCGAGGAGCGGCTCGCCCTGCTGGAGGAGCGCACGCGCAGGCTGGAGGACGAGTTGGAGGTGACCCGCCTCGTCCTGTCCTACGGCCCGCTGGCCGACAGCGGCGGCGCCGACGCCGTCGCCGCGCTGTGGGAGCCCGGCGGCGTGTACGACGTGGACGAGCTGCTGATGAACGGCCGGGCCGAGATCGCCGCCATGGTCCGTTCCGACGCGCACCAGGGCTGGATCGCCCGCGGCTGCGCCCACGTCATCGGCGCCCCGCACGTCACGGTGACCGGCGACGACGCGGTCGCCCTCTGCTACTCCCTGATGATCGTCAAGGACCGCTCCGGCGACGGGTTCAGGGTTCGCCGCGCCACCGCCAACCACTGGACGCTGCGCCGCAGACCTGACGGCTGGCGCGTCGTCACCCGCGTCAACCGCGTCCTCGACGGCCGCTCCGAGTCACCCGAGCTGCTGGCCGCCGGCCTTCCAGTCACATCCTGAAGAAGGACCGCACCTGGCGAGCCGCCGACGCCCCTCTCACCGGCCGGGACCGCCGGTGTCACCGGAGAGCACACGTCGCGTTGACCAGGCCGGCAAGCGCCGTCTGCGGCCAGGTCTGGGCCAATCCGACGGTGCAGTCGCTGAGCACGCCACGCGCAGTCCCCGCTTGCGCAGTTCGCTCAGTGTCGAGATGGCGTCGTCCCCTTCAACCGTAGGAGCCTCGATCAGCCGCTTGTCTTGCGGTAGGCGTCCTTGAGGCAGATCTTTCCGTCGCGGAATCGCCAGAGGTCGATGCCGCGCTCAGACCATCGTGATCCGTCGGCGCGGACGAAGTGGTAGGCCCAGGTGCTGACGGCCCACTCGCCGAGAATCAGCGGCTCACCCTGCTCGATGCGGGCGCCCGCGTCATGCTCGAACATGGTGCGGAATCCTGCGGCCAGCTCGGTACGACCGCGGAACGTACGACCGGGTTCCGGGCCGACGGACGCGGCGTAGACGGCGTCGTCGGTCATCAGCTCCAACAATCCGTCGGCGTCCCGGCCGGCCCAGGCGTCAGCGAACCGGGCCAGGCACTCGCGCGGGCTCAGGTCAGACGTCATCGTTACGCTTTCTGATCATGGTGTCGATCCGGCGGTGCGGCTGTCTGTGGATCATCTTGTTGTCCTTGGTGGTCCGACGGTGCTGGTGTGGTGACCCTGGTGAGCCGGCGAGTTCGTCGCATGGGCCGGACCAGGAGCGGGATCATGCACAAGGTGGCGGTGCCGGCCGCGGTGAGCATGGCGACGCGCAGGTCGAACGCGGAGCCGACGACTCCCGCGATGGCCGAGCCGATCGGCAGCATGCCCCAGGTCACCGTTCTGTGCACGGCAGTGGCGAGGGTGGTCATCTCGGGCGGAGTGGAGAGGTGCCGGACGGTGAGCGCGTTGACCGCGAACACTCCTTGGCCGACGCCGTTGACGAAGGTTCCGATGGCCAGCAGCGGCACTGACAGGTGGCCGTTGGCGGAGGCGGCGATCGCGAGCCCCAGCACGGAAGGTACCCCGGCCAGAATGAGCGACGGGCCGATGCCGACGCGATCGGCGAGTCGTCGCGCCAGCAGGCTGCCCAGGGGGAATCCCGCGCCGCCGACGGCGATGGACAGGCCGAGGGCCGATGGGTTCAGGTGCAGGTGCCGTACGGCGAACACGACCAGCATTGAGTCGTACATGGCCACGCCGAGGTTGTAGACGGCACCACAGATCATGATGGGCCGAAGGATGGGATGGGCGGCGACGTAACGCAGGCCGCTGCCCACTTCCTTCACGAGCGGATGGCGGGTCGGAGCCGTGGGGGCCGGCTCACGGTGGCGGATCGCGGCGATGGTCAGCACACTGGCCAGGTAGCTGATGGCATCGAAGAGCAGGGCTCGCACCGCACCGGTCACGCTGATGACGACGCCGGCCAGGCCGGGGCCGATGAGCAGCGCCGTCGACTCGGAGAACGACAATCGGGTGTTGGCGGCGTGCAACCGCCGATCGTCACTGATCAACAACGGCGGATAGGACTGGTAGGCCACCTGGAAGAACACCATGGCGGCGCCGGTGACCGCCGCGACCAGGAGCAGGTGCGGAAAGCCGAGAACGCCGACCCCAGCGGCGAGCGGCAGCGAAAGCACGGCCAAGCCGCGTACCACGTCGGCGCCGACCATCGCCCGTCGCAGCCCCAGCCGGGCCACCCAGACCCCGGCCGGCAGACCGATCAGCAGGAACGGCGCCTTGCTCACCGCCGACAGCACCGCGACCTGCATAGTGCTCGCGTGCAGTACTTCGATCGCGACGAGCGGCAATGCCAGCAGAAAGACCTGATCGCCGAGCAGGCTGACGCTCTGACCGCCCCACAGAAGCCGAAAGTCGCGCCACCTGCGCCGCCCCTCATCGACGGCCTGTTCAGGGGGTGTGGGCGGCCGGGAAAGCTCGGATGGCATGGAAAGGATCATTGTTCCTCTCCTGCCGACGCGACCAGTGGCGTGAGTGACGTTGTCCGCTAAGATCCCGCCACCAGGCAGCCTGCTCGACGCCCGACCGACAGCACGTCCATGCTCGTGACGAGGGTGCCCGGACCGAACTCAGGGGCGCGCCTCGCGGGGCAGCCCGAGCACGCGTTCGGCGATGATGTTGCGCTGGATCTCGTTCGAACCGGCGTAGATCGTGTCGGACCGGGAGAACAGGTAGAGCCGCTGCGCGTCGCTCAGGTCGTACGGCGGCCCGTCGGCGATCATCCCGGCGGCGCCGAGCACGTCCATGGCCAGCTCGCCCAGCTCCCGGTGCCAGATCCCCCAGACGAGCTTGGAGATGGACGACTCGGGCCCCGGCGCGCCCGCCGCGATGCCCGCCATGGTGCGGACCGCGTTGAGCCGCATGACCCGCAGGCCCATCCAGGAGCGGACGAGCCGGTCGCGCAGCAGTGGGTCGTCGATCGCGCCCGTGCGCCGGGCGACCTCGATGACGGCCTCCAGCTCGTGGCGGAAGCCCACCTGCTGGCCGAGCGTGGCCACGCCGCGCTCGAAGCCGAGCGTGGCCATGGCGATCCTCCAGCCGTCGCCGGGCCCGCCCACGATGTTGCCCGCGTCGGTCACGGCGTCGTCGAAGAAGACCTCGTTGAACTCGCTGGTCCCGGTCAGCTGGACGATCGGCCTGATCTCCACGCCGTCCTGGCGCATCGGCACCAGCAGGTAGGACAGCCCGTGGTGGCGTGTGGAGCCGGACTCGGTGCGGCAGAGCACGAAGCACCAGCCGGCCTCGACGGCCAGGGAGGTCCACACCTTCTGCCCGCTGACGCGCCACCGGTCGCCGTCGAGCTCGGCGCGGGTCTGCACGCCGGCCAGGTCGGAGCCGGCGCCGGGCTCGGAGTAGCCCTGGCACCACAGCTCCTCGACGTCCACGATCGGCGGCAGGAACCGCCGCCGCTGCTCGTCGGTGCCGAACGCGATGACGGTCGGGCCGAGCAGGTTCTCGCCGATGTGGCCGACCCGCGCGGGCGCCCGGGCCAGTGCGTACTCCTCGTGGAAGGCGACCTGGTCCTCGACGCTCGCGCCGCGCCCGCCATACCGCTCGGGCCAGCCCAGGCAGGTCCAGCCGGCCGCGGCGAGGTGCCGCTCCCAGGCCAGCCGGATGTCGAACGCCTCGTGCTCGCGGCCGGGCCCGCCCAGCCCGCGGGCGCCGGCGAACTCTCCCGACAGGTTGTCCTCCAGCCAGGCGCGCACCTCGGCCCTGAACGTTTCGCTCCGGTTCACAGGTGGCACTCTACCAAACAGTTGTTAGAATATGTTCACCCCGACCGTTGACCCTTGGACGGACATGATCACTACCGACGAGCAGGAAGAGCTACGGCGCACCGTGCGCACCCTTCTCTCACGCAACCCCCCGTCCCGGCCCGGGCCCGAGGCCGAAGCCGGCTACGACGAGACCGTGTGGCGGCTGCTCGCCGACCAGGTGGGCGCCTTCGGGCTGGCCGTGCCCGTGGAGCACGGCGGAGCTGGCTGCACGCCGGCCGAGACCCACGTGGTGTGCGAGGAGCTGGGCCGCGCCCTCGCCACGGTCCCCTACCTGGGCTCCGCCGTCCTCGCCACCGAGGCCCTGCTCGCCTGCGGGGCCACCGGCCTCCTGCCCGGCCTGGCCGACGGCAGCCGGGTCGGCGCGCTGGCCTGGGCCGAGAGCGGCACGTGGGACCCGGCCGCGATCCGGGCGCGGGTGCGGGACGGCCTGCTGACCGGGGTGAAGGAGCACGTGCTCGACGGCGCGCGCGCCGACCTGCTCATCGTGCCCGCGCTCACGCCCGGTGGCGGCCTCGCCGTCTACACCGTGGAGCCCTCCGCTCCCGGCGTGAAGGTGGAGCCGCTGACCACGCTCGACCGCACCAGGCCGCAGGCGCGCGTGACGTTCGACGCCGCGCCCGCCCGGCTGATCGGCGCCGACGGTCACCGGATCCTCGACCGGCTGCTCGCGGTCGCCGCCACCGCGCTCAGCGCCGAACAGCTCGGCGGCAGCGCCCGCTGCCTGGAGATGACGCTCGGCTACGTGAAGGCCCGGGAGCAGTTCGGCCGGCCGATCGGCTCGTTCCAGGCGGTCAAGCACCGGCTGGCCGACCTGTACGTGCTGGTCGAGTCGGCCCGTTCGGTCAGCCACGACGCCGCCCTGGCGCTCACCGAGGACGCTCCCGACCTGGGCATCCGCGCCGCGACCGCGCAGGCGTACTGCGCCGAGGCGTTCTCCGCCGTGGCCGCCGAGACGATCCAGCTGCACGGCGGCATCGGCTTCACCTGGGAGCACGAGGCCCACCTCTACTTCAAGCGGGCCCACTCCGCCGCGAGGCTGTTCGGCGACGCCGCCTGGCACCGCGACCGCCTCGCCCCGCTGGTGCTCGGGACGTGACCGGGGAGGAGGCGCGCCCTGCGGCCGCCTCTCCTCCGATCGCATCACCACGGCGCCAGCGGGCACCCGATTGGGGGACACCGGTCTCCCGATCACCACGGCGTCACCGGCCCGCCGGCCGGCATCCTGATGAGGGACACCGTCCCGATCACCACGGCGTCACCCGCCCGCCGGCCGGCATCCTGACGAGGGACACCGTCTCCCGATCACCTGCGGCTCCCCCGCGTGGGGGACGTGGGTCCACCCACCGGGGGACGCCGCGCGGCGGTGCCGGCGTCTAGCCTCCGGCGGACGGTTTCCCGCACCCCCGCCCAGGAGGCTCCCCATGCTCGCCAACTCGGTCCGCTTCAGACGCGTCGCGACCGGCGCGCTGCTGATCACGGCGCCGGCCCTTCAGCTGATCGCGGTCATCGTCGACCCGGGCACCTGGGGCGACGACCGTGAGGCGGTCAGCTTCGGCGACAACCCGGCGCTCGCCCAGCTGCAGTCGGTGCTCTACCACTGGAGCTGGGTGCTCACCGCGATCGCCGCGTTCGGCCTGCTGCACCTGGTGCGCCGCAGGGCGGTCGTGCTCGGCCACATCGCCGGCGCGATGGCCATCGTCGGCTACATCAACCTGTCCGCCCTGCTGCTCACCGACCCGGTGGAGTGGTGGTTCGGGCAGCGCTACCCGGCCGAGGAGGCCCAGCGGCTGGCCGGCGAGGTCCTCGACCTGCCCGGTGTGGTCTTCGGCTTCACGCTGCCGTGGATCTTCTTCGCGCTGCTCGGCCTGCCGCTGCTGCTGGTCGCCGTGTGGCGGGCCGGCGCGGCGCACTGGTGGATCCCGCTCACCGTCGCGCTCGGCGGGCTGGGCGCGCAGCTCGTCCCGTACGGCCCGCTGACGGTCCCGCTGTGGGCGCTGCCCGCCGTCGCCCTCGGCGCGCTGGGCGTGCGGGTGCTGCGGATGAACGACGACCACTGGGCGGCCTACTACCCGGCCCCCGCCCGGCAGCCCGCCGCGACCGATCCCGCCGCGAACACCCCCGCCTGAACACCGCCGCGTACGACCGCCGCGTACGACCGCCGGTCGATGATCCGGCCGGCCGGGGACGTCAGCGATCCCCGTCGAACAGCAGGGCCTCCACCCGTCGCCGGTAGTCGCGGTAGATCTGCCGGTAGCGCTCGACGGCCCCGGAGCGGTCGCCGCGTTCGAGGAGTTCGAGGGTCTGCTGGTAGCCCTCCAGCCACACGTTCCACACGTCGCTCTCGGCGGTGAGGGCCAGCACCCGCAGGGTGCGCGTGACCACCAGGTCGACATGGGTCTGGAGCTCGCGGTTGCCGCTCGCCAGGATGACCACCGTGCTGAAGTCGGCCCCGGCGGCGGCGGCGACCGTCGCGTTGCCCTGCCGTAGCCCCTCGGCGAACTCGTCGAGCTTGACGCGCAGGGCGGCCAGGTGCTCGTCGGTGATGTTGTCCACGCCCCACTCGAAACCGGCGCAGGCCAGCACCATCATCACGTCGATCAGCTCGAGCGCGCTCTTCTGGGTCACCTGGGTGACCTGGCGAGTCCGGTTGGGTGAGATGTCGATCAGTCCTTCGGCGGCGAGCTGGGTGATCGCTTCGCGCACCGGGGTGATGCTCACGCCGAGCCGGGCCGCGATCTCCGCGTCCTTGATCAACGCGCCGGGTTTCAGCAGACCGCTGATGATCTCCTCGCGCAGCTGCCGCAAGACCGCTTCTTTACGCGTCAGCGGTACCGCATAGGACATGGCGACGCTCTCGCTCAGAGGAATCTGACGCGGCCATCCTATGAGTCCTTGACCGGCGTGGTCCGCCCCGCCGGGTTGCCGAGGGTCGTTCACATCGTGAGTTCCGGACTGTTGACGTAATGCAGAATGCATTTTACATTCATGGCACTCCAAATGACATGTGCGTGATGTCCGCCCTGATCACCGCAGCGCAGGGCGCCCCGCCCCACCCCCGGCACGACGTGCCGCGCGACAGGGGCCAGATCTCCCGACCACGGCTCACCGAAACAGCGGCCCCCTCCCCCGCGGTCATACGAGCATGCGCTCCGCCGGCCGCGGAGCGATGCCCCGCACCCTCGCGGCCGGGTGGCGCCGTGAGGCCGCCGCGCCCTCGCGGCACCACCGACGCATGACTCCACCGCCCCCAGGAGGACGAATGTCCGCACCCAGCCACGCCCCGCAGTCCGACCCGCGACCCGTGCCCTCCTCCGTCGATGTCGCCGTCGTCGGCGCGGGCTTCTCCGGGATGTACCTGCTGCACAGACTCCGCGAGATGAACCTGTCCGCGATCGTGTTCGAGGCGGGCACCGACGTCGGCGGCACCTGGTACTGGAACCGCTACCCGGGAGCCCGCGTGGACGTGGAGAGCCTGGCCTACTCCTACTCGTTCTCCGAGGAGCTGGAGCAGGACTACGAGTGGCAGGAGCGCTACCCGACCCAGCCGGAGATCCTGACCTACGCGCGGCACGTCGCCGACCGGTTCGACCTGCGCCGGGACATCTTCTTCGAAACGCGCGTCACCGCGGCCTCCTACGACGAGCAGGACAGGACCTGGCTGGTGCGCACCGGGCACGGGGACGAGGTCACCGCCCGCTTCCTCGTCATGGCCACCGGCTGCCTGTCGTCCTCGAAGCTGCCGGAGATCCCCGGCCTCGACCGGTTCGAGGGCCCCACCTACCACACCGCGCACTGGCCGCACGAGGACGTCGACTTCACCGGCATGCGGGTCGGGATCATCGGCACCGGCTCCTCCGGTGTGCAGTCGATCCCCGTCATCGCCGAGCAGGCGGCCGCCCTCACCGTCTTCCAGCGCACCCCCGCCTACAGCCTCCCGGCTCGCAACCGCAGGCTGCGCCCGGACGAGATCGCCGACATGAAGGCGAACTACCGGACCTTCCGCCAGGCCCAGCGAGACTCCGGGTTCGGCGTCCCCACACCGATCCCGGAGAAGTCCGCGCTCGAGGTCTCCGAGGAGGAGCGCGACGCCACCTTCGAGCGGGCCTGGGAGAGCGGCAGCCTGGTCAACCTCCTGACCGCGTACAACGACCTCAGCATCGACCAGGAGGCCAACGACACGGCGAAGCGCTTCATCCACCGCAAGATCCACCAGATCGTCGGGGACCCGCGGACCGCCGCCGACCTCTGCCCCGAGTACCCGGTCGGGACCAAGCGCCCGTGCCTGGACACCGACTACTACGAGACGTTCAACCGCCCGAACGTGCGGCTGGTCAACCTGCGGCGCACCCCGCTCGTGGAGATCACCGACAAGGGCGTCCGCACCTCCGACGAGGAGTACGCGTTCGACGCGATCGTCTACGCGACGGGGTTCGACGCCATGACCGGGGCGCTGACGAACGTCGACATCCGCGGCCGGGGCGGCGCCTCACTCAAGGAGGCGTGGAGCGCCGGGCCCCGCACGTACCTCGGGATCGGCTCCGCCGGCTACCCGAACCTGTTCATGATCACCGGTCCGGGCAGCCCCTCGGTGCTCTCGAACATGGTCGTCTCGATCGAGCAGCACGTCGACTGGGTGATCGACGCGATCGAGCACCTCGACCGGCAGGGCCTCAGGACGATCGAGCCCACCGAGGAAGCCCAGGACGCCTGGGTGGACCACGTCAACCTCATCGCCGGCGCCACCCTCTATCCCAAGGCGAACTCCTGGTACATGGGGGCCAACGTGCCGGGCAAGCCGCAGGTCTTCATGCCCTACGCCGGCGGCGTCGGGGAGTACCGCAAGACGTGTGACGAGGTCGCCGCCCAGGGCTACAAGGGCTTCGCCCTCTCCACCTGACCCACCGAGATTCGCGCACGCGCGCACCCCCTTGAAGTGGGTGGCCACGCCGTGACGCTGGAAGCGCCCACCGGAGACCTGTTCACATCCCCCCACGATCACCGGATTCGTGCCCCCATGGAGGACCAAATGTCCCGTCGTGAACTGATCGATCCCGAAAGCCGTGTCCCCCTGGACGCACTGCTCGGCATGCTGCCCGGCGGCTTCAACGCCATCCCCGACATCGTCCAGCGCCGAGCCGCCGTCCAAGGCATGATGGCCGCCATCGAGGTGCCCGAGAACCCCAACGTCGCCAAGGAGGACCGCACCGTCCCCGGCCCTGACGGGGAGCCCGACATCACCGTGCGGATCTACCGCCCGGTCGGCGCGTCCGGCACGCTGCCCGGCGTCTACTACATCCACGGCGGCGGCATGATCCTCGGCGACATCGCCGGGGAGGACGCCAACGCCACGATGATCTGCGACCAGGTCGGCGCCGTCGTGGTCTCCGTCGAGTATCGCCTGGCCCCCGAGCACCCGCATCCGGCCCAGGTCGAGGACTGCTACGCCGGGCTGGTGTGGACCGCGAAGAACGCCGCCGACCTGGGCGTCGACCCGGGCCGGCTGGCGATCTACGGCGCCAGCGCCGGCGGCGGGCTGACCATCGGCACCGCGCTCCTGGCGCGCGACCGCGGCGGGCCCGCGCTCACGTTCATGATGCCGATCTACCCGATGGTCGACGACCGGAACGAGACCCCGTCGAGCCACGAGATCACCGACATCGGCATCTGGGACCGCGCCGGCAACATCGAAGCCTGGGCCTGGTATCTCGGCGGCAAGGACGCCGACCAGTACGCGGCCCCGGCGCGCGCCGAGGACCTGTCGGGCCTCCCGCCGGCCTTCATCGACGTCGGCACCGTCGACCTGTTCCGCGACGAGGACATCGCGTTCGCGCAGCGGCTCATGCAGGCGGGCGTCCCGACCGAGCTGCACGTCAACCCGGGCAGCTACCACGCCTCCGAGACGTTCGCCGCCGAGGCGGCACTGTCCAGGCGCATCTGGGCCCGGCGCATCGACGCCCTCCAGCGAGCCCTCGCCTGACCGAGCCTGGGCGGGCGCGTCCGGTGCCGTGGGCGGAGTGAGGTGCCGCCGCCCACGGCACCGCGTACGGGCCGAGCCCGGGGCTCCGTGCGGCGCTTCCGTCAGAGCGCGGGCGGGTCGAAGTCGAAGTCGAGTCTCCGGCTCTCCTGCGCCACCACGACGTCCGGATGCTCGGTGCCGAGCACGCGCGCGTAGCGGCTCAGCGTGTCGGCCTTCAGGTCCTCCGCCTCACGCCGCGCGCCGAGCAGCAGCAGGTCGACGATCAGGTTGGCGGCTCCCGCGAGCGTCAGGGGATGGTCGGCGCCGAGCAGCGCGCGCAGCCGGTCGAGGGTGCTCTCCCCCAGCCTGCGCGCCTGTTCGTGCTCGCCGACGGCCGCCAGGTCACTGGCCAGGTTGATGGCGCAGGTGAGCGAGAAGTGGTGCTCGCGGGTCAGCCTCCTGTCGAGGCCGGCCAGCGCCCTCCGGTCGAGGTTCACCGCCTCCTCGGCGCGCCCGTTGATCCGCAGGAGCAGCGCGAGGTTGGTGTCGCAGCCGAACTTGAACGGATGCTCGTCGCCGTACATCAACGGGTAGCGCGGCGTCATGTCCGTCAGCAGGCTGAGCGCCTCACCGAGGTCGCCGGAGGCCCGCTGCGCGTTGGCCAGGCACAACCCCGCGGCGAGGGTGTCGGGGTGGTCGAGGCCGGTGCCGCGCACCTGCAGCTCGAAGGTGCGCTGGGCGAGCTCCAGGGCCTCGTCGACCTGGCCGGCCCGCCGCTTGGCGATGGACAGGTCCTTGGCGGTGCGCAGGGTCCACGGATGCTCGGCGCCGAGTTGCTCCACGCCGAACTCGTAGGCGTCCTCCCCGATGTCGCAGGCCTCCTGGTATTCGCCGTTGAGCCTGACCACTCTGGCCAGGCCGTTCCACGACGACAGCATGTTCTGGATGCTCGCTCCCGATCCCGCCCGCCGTTGCAGGGCGAAGGCCCGCGACTGCAGGTCGCGCGCCGTCGCGTACTCGCCGAGCAGCAGGTAGTCGAGGGCCAGGTTGTTCATCGCGCGCAGGGTGCGCCGGTGCTCGGAGCCGAAGACGGTCTCGTGCCGGCGCAGCGAGTCGATGTCGTGTTCCAGGGCCGCCGCGAAGTCGCCGCGGAAGCGCAGGTCGGCTCCGTGGCTGTTGATCAGCAGCAGCGTCTCCTCGTGGTCCTCGCCCAGGATCTCGCGCATCCGCGTCATGGTCCGCTGGTTGAGCTCGAACGACTCCTGGATGTTGCCCAGCTCGCGGATGATGATCGCCTGATGGCGTTGCGCCGACAGGACGCTCTGGTCGGTGTCGCCGCTGTCGGCGCGCCACTGCGCGATGAACCGCTCGACCAGCACCCGCCCCGACTTGAAGTCACCCGAGGAGTAGAGGTAGCGCACGATGTTGAGAGCGAAGTCGCGGATGCGCGGGTCGCGGCTGCGCTCCACCAGCGACGGCGTGACGTGCCCGAGCAGGCCGCCGTAGCGGGGCCAGGCGGCGGTGTCGTCCGGCTCGTACGGCGCCGCCGCGGACGCCAGCAGCAGGTGCGCCTCGCGCCGCATCGCGGTGCGCTCCGAGGGCGGCAGATCGTCGCGGAGCAGCGCCTGCACCAGCCGGTGCACCTGGATCGTCCGGTTCTCGGAGTCCATGCGGACCAGGGCGTAGCGGCCGAGTTCGCGCAGGACGCGGCTGGTCTGGATGGGGTCGGCCAGCGTGTCGGCCAGCCTCGACCGGCCGGCGAACTCCGGGGGCAGCCGGTCGAACAGGTCGCGGGGGATCGGCTCGGGCCCGAAGAACGCGCAGCAGCGCAGCAGCTCGACCGCCACGGGCATCTTCGTGGTGAGCTGTGACACCGACAGCGCCCAGGCCGCCGACATCGACAGCGGATAGTCGGCCGGCTTGTTGGCGCCGAGCAGCCGGGTCGTCTGCTCCTCCAGCAGCCTGAGGTATTCGCCGACCGACATGCCCGCCTCGACCTGCAGCGCGCCCGCCTGCTCCAGCGCCAGCGGCAGGTCGCCCAGCGCCTCGGCCAGCTGGTCGGCCTCGTCGTCGCTGATCCCGCGCGGCACCCGTTTCATCAGGAACTCGACGCTCTCCGCGCGCGGGAAGACGTTGACCGCGACGGTCTCGACCACACCCTGCCAGCTGTGGTTGCGCGAGGTGATCAGCACGTGGCCCGGCCCCCGGGGCACGATGGAGTTGATCTCGTCGATCTCGTCGGCGTTGTCGAAGATGAGAAGCCACTTGGCGTACGGCTCACCGCGGCGCAGCGCGTCGAGCACGGCCTCGGCGGCGTCCTCGACGCCCGCCGAGGCGCTGATCGGCAGGCGCAGCTCCCGGGCGAGCCCGGCGAGGGAGGACTTCACCAGCATCGGCTGGTCGGCGGGGATCCACCAGACGAGGTCGTAGTCGCGGCGGAAGCGGTAGGCGTACTCGATCGCCAGTTGCGTCTTCCCGACACCGCCCAGCCCGTGGAGGGCGTGCGGCACCACCGCGGTGACGTCGATGAGACCTGATCGCAGCTTATCCAGCAGGTCGTCCCGGCCGGTGAAGTTCTTGTTCTTCTGCGGCACCCGTCCCCAGATGGTAGGAACATGTCCAGAGTCCGGCGAATAGTGCGAAATCGACACGATACTGCCCCAGCTCAACCGAGTCTTTTAGATCAGCTTAGACTTCACGTCATCTTCGGTGAAGCCTGTTGGGGCAACCACTATCGCCATGCCACCACCGGCCGTGCGAAGATGAGATCCGCATGGTCATCTTTACAGCTCAAGGAGAGCTATGGGCGAGAAAAGCGCAGAAGAATACGGTGGTGGCCTCATCGACGTGAGCGGGCTCAGCCTGAGCGACCTCGACGCGCTCGACCAGCCGAGCCTCGCACTGGCGCTCCGCCGCCTGGTCGAGGACGCCGGCTCCGGACCCGTGGCGGGCTTTCAGTCCGCGCTTTGAATACACCTTGACAAGTTCTGACCTTGACTGGCGAAACTATTGCGACGGGAAGTGGATTCCCGCTGGACACATCAGGTGCAATGGCCGGGATGACGCGTGAGGGATGCGGACTGGGACCGACTCGTCAAACAGCTCCATCGGGGCGATTGCACGCCCCTTCTCGGAGCGGGGGCGGGTTTCGGACGACTTCCCGTCGGCAGCGAGTTGAGTTTATATTTCGCCGAGCGTTACACATATCCGTTCGCCGATCCGGATAATCTCGCCCGCGTCATGCAGTACGCCGCGTCGGTGAGCCAGGACTCCGTGGAGTTGAAGCACGAGGTCTGCACCTTTCTCAAGGAGTACGTGCCCTCCTCCTCCTCCGGCCCGGTGATCGACCCGCACGAGGTGCTCGCCGAGTTCCCGATCCAGACGTTCCTCACCACCAACTACGACGACCTCATGATGCGCGCGCTGCGCCACGCCCGGACCTGCCACAAGGAGCCGACCAGCCGCACCTCGACCTGGTGGGACGCCACGGCGGACGAGTTCGCGATCGACGAGCCGAGCGACCTGCAGCCGCTGATCTACCACCTGCACGGCCACTGGGACGATCCGGCCTCCCTGGTGCTGACCGAGGACGACTACCTGACCTACCTGGTCAACCTCGTGGAGGCCCGCGCCTCGGGGGCCGGGCTGTCGCTGCCCGCCACCGTGCTCGCCGCCATGACCGCCCGCCCGCTGCTCTTCGTCGGCTACAGCCTCCAGGACTGGAACTTCCGGGTGCTCTTCCACGGCCTGATCAGGTCCATGCCCATCAACAGGAGGCGGCGTCACGTGAGCGTGCAGCTCATGCCCGATCTCAACACGTCCATGGCCGACGCCGACACCCGCGCCCAGGAGTATCTGGAACGCTATCTCGACGGCTGGAGCATCTCGATATTCATTGGTAGCACACAGGAATTCTTCGGCGAACTGCGTCGCAGAATATGAGGACCGCCAGATGACAGAGCCCGGCCCGCACGTCCGGCCGTACGTGGGGCTTCGCCCTTATCGCCGTGATGAGAACACCCTGTTCTTCGGCCGCGACCGCGAGGCGCGAGAGGTCGCCACCCTCTGGCAGGCCGCCGGCCTGACCGTGCTCTACGGCGCCTCGGGCGTGGGCAAGACCTCGCTGCTGCACGCCGGGGTGCTGCCGCGCCTGGATCCCGAGCGGGCCGACGTCCTGCCCGTGGCCAGGGTCGCCCCCCGCCTGAACGGCCCCCAGACCGCGGGCAATCCGTACGTGACGGCCCTGCTGTCGTCGTGGGCGCCCGAGCGCGATCCGCTGAGCCTGACGGGGCTGACGATCTCCGACTTCCTCGACGCGAGGCCCGAACGCACCGATCGCTACGGCGACCCCATGCCGATCCTCGCGGCCGTCGACCAGGCCGAGGAGATGTTCCACGGCACTCCCGTCCTCGAAGGCGAGCGGGCGGCCTTCCTCGACCAGGTGGCGCACGCCGTGCAACGGCACACCGGCCTGCACGTGCTGCTGTCGCTGCGCGAGGAGTACCTGTTCCTCGTGCTGCCCTACGAGCGCCCGATCGGGCAGGGCTCGCGGACCCGTTTCCACCTGCGGCCCCTCAGCGCGGCCGGCGCCCTGGAGGCCGTACGCGGGCCACTGCGGCACAGCGGCAGGACCATCACACCCGCCGCCGCCGAGCTCCTCGTCGAAGACCTGCGCACCGCCGTCATCGTCGACGAGTCCGGCAGGACGTCGACCATCGAGCTGGACACGGTCGAGCCCGTCCAGCTCCAGGTCGTCTGCTCCGCGCTGTGGGAGTCGCTGCCGCCCGAGGTGCACGAGATCACCGAAGACCACGCCCGGATGTACGCCAACGTGGAGGAGTTCCTCTTCGAGTTCTACAAGCGCACGGTCGCCCACGTCGCCGAGGAGCATCAGCGGCCGGCCGGCGAGATCCGCTTCTGGCTGCGCAACACCTTCATCACCGAGCACGGCACCAGGAACGCCGTCTACGAGGGGCTCGAGCAGACCCAGGGCATGCCCAACACGGTGGCTCGGGCGCTGGAGGACCGCCACCTGCTGCGCGCCGAGCACCGGCGGGGCATCCGGTGGTACGAACTCGCCCACGACCGGCTCATCGCGCCGATCGCGCGGTCCGACTCCCCCGAGTCCTACCTGCGGGCGGCCCGCATCTCGCTGGCCAAACGCAACTGGGACAGCGCCCGCCGCCTGGCCGACGCCGCCGTACGGGCCGCCGACGCGGGCGAGACGTGGGTGCGGGCCGAGGCGGCCGAGGTCTTCGCCGGCGTGGCCGCGGCGAACGGCGAGATCGAGGTCGCGCGACGATACTGCGAGGAGGCGGCGGAGATCTTCGCCGAGCGCCAGCGCTTCGACGGGGTGGCCCGCGCGCTCACCACCGACGGCCTGCTCTGGCTCGCGCAGGGCGATCCCGCCAGGGCCATCGAACGCATCAGCGCCGCGCTCAACTGGGCTCCCAACGACATGTCCGCCCAGGTCGCGCTGGCCGAGGCGCTGCTGAAGTCGGGCACTCCCCGGGCCGCCGCCACGGTCATCACCGGGGTGCTCGCCCTGCTCCCGCCACACCTGCTCCAGCAGGCGCAGAAAATGCTCCGGGAGTCGGCGTGAGGTTATGCTTGGCGCCCATGAGTCTCGACGTGGAGGCTGGTCCGCTTTGTCTGAGTGGCCGCTGACTCTCGACGTGGCGGCACTGCTCGCCGGTGGTTGGCGGCCGACCCCGTTCAGGCAGTTCATCCTGAAAATCCACAGTCGGTGCGATCTCGCGTGCAGCTATTGCTACATGTACGAGATGGCCGACCAGAGCTGGCGGTCACGCCCCAAGCGCATGTCGTCCGACGTGGCCGCGGCCACGATCGCCCGGATCGCCGAGCACGTGCGCGCCCACGGCCTCACCTCCGTGGAGGTGATCCTGCACGGCGGTGAGCCGCTCCTCGCCGGGCCGCGGCAGATCGACGAGCTGGTCACGACGGCCCGATCCGCGGTCGACGCCCAGGTCATGGTGACCCTGCAGACCAACGCGACCCTGCTCGACGAGCCCTATCTGCGCCTGTTCGACCGGCTCGGCATCGGCGTGGGGGTGAGCCTCGACGGCGGTCAGGAGGCGCACGACCGCACCCGCCGCACCGCCGACGGCCGGGGCAGTCACCACAAGGTCGCGGCCGGCCTGCGCCTGCTGACCGGGCCCGGTTTCCACCACCTGTTCCGCGGCCTGCTCTGCACGGTCGACCTGCGCAACGACCCCCTGGAGACCTACGAGGCACTGCTCGCCTTCGGCCCTCCGGCGATCGACTTCCTGCTCCCCCACGGCACATGGGCGCAGCCGCCGCCGCGCCGTGTCCCCGGAGACGCGGCCACCCCCTACGCCGACTGGCTCATCACCGTCTTCGACCACTGGTACTCCATGCCCACCCGCCCCACCGGCGTGCGGCTGTTCGACGAGATCATCCGGCTGCTGCTCGGCGGGGCGTCGGCCAGCGAGCAGATCGGCCTGTCGCCGGCCGCCATGGTGGTCGTCGAGACCGACGGCGAGATCGAGCAGTCCGACATCCTCAAGTCCGCCTACGCGGGCGCTCCCAGCACCGGCCTGCACGTGTCCCGCGACAGCTTCGACGACGTCCTGCGCCTGCCGTCCGTCGCCGCCCGCCAGATCGGCGAGCTCGCCCTCGCCCCCACCTGCGCGGTCTGCCCCGTGGGCATGGTCTGCGGCGGCGGCCACTACGCGCATCGCTACCGGCCCGGCAACGGCTTCCACAACCCCTCGGTCTACTGCTCCGATCTGCTGCGGCTCATCAGCCACATCGGGAGCATCATCCAGCGTGACATCACCGCAGTAGTGAAGGACGCACCATGAACCTGGCAGAGCATCGCATCCCGGCCGAGGCGTTCGACGAGCTGGCCGCGGGCGCCGGTGGGGTGGAGACGGTCGAGCGGCTGATCGCCGCGCAGTACAGCAAGCACCTGCTGCTCCTGCGCGGCGTCCTCGAGGCGGCGCGCGGCGCGCGGCATCCCGCCTGGCCCCAGGCCCGCCGGGCCTACGACCTGCTGGCCAGCATCCAGTCCTCGCACCCGGAGGCGGTCGACGCCGTGCTGCGCCACCCCTCGGTGGGCGCCTGGGCGCGCCACACGATCGTGACGCTCGACATGCCCGAACAGATGGCCGCACTCGCGGCGGCGGCGGCGATCCGCGCCGGGGTGACCTGCGAGGTCGACGTGGCGGTGATCGACGGCGCGATCCACCTGCCCTCCCTCGGGCAGCTCACCCTCGACCACGACGCCACCGTCGCGACCGTCCACTGCTTCCCCGGCGGCAGCGAGGTGACCACCGGTCGCGGCTTCATGCGGATCGGCGGTGACGCGCCCGGCTGGCGAGGGCTGCGCTCGCTGTCGGCCGAGACCGACAGCCGGCGCCTCGAGGTGCTCGTCGACGACCTCGACCCCCACCGCATGCCCGGCTCCGACGCGCTGCGCGGCCCCCTCACCCCGCAGGAGGCCGGCCACTGGCAGGAGCTCCTGGAGGAGGGATGGGCGCTGCTGGTCCGCCACCACACCCCCGTCGCCGAGCAGGTGGCGGTGGCGATCAGCGTCCTCACCCCGCTGGCGCCGCCGCCCGGCGGCATGTCCAGCGCCACCTCCCGCGAGACGTTCGGCTGCGTCGCCATGTCGACTCCGCCCGACGGCCACGCCCTGGCGGTCACGCTGGCGCACGAGACCCAGCACGCCAAGCTGTCGGCGCTGCTCGACATCGTCCCGCTGACCAAGCCCGACGACGGCTCGCGCTACTACGCGCCCTGGCGCGACGATCCCCGGCCCGCGGCGGGTCTCCTGCAGGGCGCCTACGCCTATGTCGGCGTCACCGACTTCTGGCAACGCCAGCGCCACCACGAGCACGGCGAGGCGGCGGTCCGCGCCAGCGCGGAATTCGCCCGCTGGCGCTCCGCCGCCCGCCTGGTCACCACCACCCTGCTCGACAGCGGCGCCCTGACCGCACCCGGTGAGACGTTCGTCGGGGGCATGGCCCGCCGGCTCGACGAATGGGCCGGCGAGCCCGTGCCCGCGGCGGCCACCGCGCTGGCGGCCGGGGCCGCCGACCGCCACCGCTCCCTCTGGCGCGAACGCAACGCCTGACGGGCCGCGTCCCACCTCCGCCGGCCGAGGCACCGAGGCGGCCGCTGGACTGACCAGGCGGACGATGCCACCATCGGGTGGGGGGATGTCATGCTCCGATCGGCCCGGCGCGTCCTTCGGGACGTACGCGAGCGCAGGAACATCGACGCCTACGTCATCGCGCTGCTGTCGGTCGTGTTCGCCGTCCTGACGCTGATCGGCGACCAGGTGAGCGACCAGTACAAATGGGCGGTGCTGCTGGCGGGCATCGGGGTGCTGGTCCACCGGATCACGGTGCCCCACGGCGGCGGCACACCGGCCGAGCGCGTCCTCGGCGACCGGAACACCCTCCAGCGGATCCCGCTGAAGGATCGGCTGGACACCAGCCGCGAAGTGTGGATGTTCGCCCCTTCGGGCGTCAACCTCCTGTCGGAGGACCACTGCGCGGCGATCCGCACGACCGTGCTCAACCGGCACGACGGGGTGGTCAAGGTGGTGATCCTCGATCCCGGCGCGGGCGCGTCCGTCGAGATCGCCACCCGGCAGCTGGACGGCGGACTGGAGTTCCCGCTGCAGAGCCTGCCCGACAGCATCGCCACCACCCTGTTGCGGATGGACGCGATGGCGTCCTGGCAGGTGCCGGGGAAACGGGAGTTCAGGGTGTTCGGCTACAACCCCGGCTTCAGTCTGGTCGCGTTCGACCCCGGGCGGGCCGGCGGCACCGTGATCGTGGAGACGCACGGGGTGGGCAACACGGCGACGCCGAGCAGGATGCACCTGGAGTTGAGCCGCCAGACCGACGCCCACTGGTATCACTACTGGATCGACCAGTTCGACCACATCTGGCGTGCGTCGAAGCCGGTCGGCGACCCACCGCCCGCGGACGATCGCGCTGACGGCGCGTAACCGATCCGCCGGGGTTCGTCGACCGTGCGGACCTCACCGTCCCCCGCGCCTCGATTTCAGCCGCTTCACCGACATACCGTTACAAACCGGCGTTGAGGGGTAATGGCGGACATAAGGCGCATTAGACCATGCAGGAGGTGCACCATGACGCACCACACGGACATCAGACAGCATCCGGACATCGTGGAGATGCGTGCCCGATACGAGGCAGCCGCCGCTAATCCCACCGCCCAGCTGACGGACGGACTCGCCCTGCTCGCCGGCACATACCTGGCGGTGTCGCCGTGGATCGTCGGATTCCAGGGCCTCAGCGGCATCACGGTCAACAACCTGATCACCGGGCTCCTGGTCGCCCTCCTGGCGCTGGGCTACAGCTCCGCCTTCGGCAGGACGTACGGCCTCGCCTGGGTCGCACCCATCATCGGCGTGTGGACGATCATCGCGCCGTGGGTGATCAGCGGCCCGAACAACGCCACTCGAGTCATCATCAGCAACGTGGTGGTCGGCGCGATCATCCTGCTGCTCGGGCTCGCGAACATGCAGACAAGCATGGCCGCCGCGAAACGGCGCACGCCGGGATTCGGCAAGGGCACCACACCGAGCACCAGTCGCTGACGCGTGGAGTCCGCCGAAGGCGCTCTCCCTCTGCCGTTCGCCCAGGAAACCGTCGGTCCTCGTGGACCGGTCCTGCCGGGAACGCGGGAGCGCGCCTCGGCGGCGGGCAGACCCGCTTCGACGCGACGATGGCCCCGGAAGGCGACGACCCGATCGCGTTGCTCATGGCGCCGCCGCACACCGTCGTCGACGTGGAGCTGCGCACCGGGGAGCCGGTCGACGTCCGCCTCGAGCACCCGGTGCCTCGGTCCAGCCTGCTGTCGTTCCCCTTCGTCGGCGCCACGCTCGGCCACCGGGAGCCGTCACTCGGCCCGGACGAGCTGATCGAGGAGGCCGTACGGGTCGCCTCGGCGGCGGACGTCGCCGTGGTCGTCGTGGCCACGACCAAGGAGGTGGAGAGCGAGGGCTTCGACCGCACGTCGCTGAAGCTGCCCGGCCGCCAGGACGAACTGGTGTCCCGGGTGGCCGCCGCCAATCCGCGGACGGTCGTCGTGGTCAACGCCGGCTCGCCTGTGGAGATGCCGTGGCGGGAAGAGGTCGCGGCCGTCCTGCTCACCTGGTTCCCCGGCCAGGAGGGCGGCCACGCGCTGGCCGACGTGGTGCTCGGCCGTACGGAGCCGGGCGGCCGCCTGCCGACCACCTGGCCCGGCGTGCTCGAGGACTGTCCGGTCGTCGACGTCACCCCCGTCGACGGTGTGCTGCGGTACGAGGAGGGCGTCTTCGTCGGCTACCGCGCCTGGGAGCGGTCGGGTACGGCTCCCGCTTACGGGTTCGGAGCCGGCCTCGGATACACGACCTGGCACTACGAGTCCGCCGAGCACGCCGACGGGACGCTCACGGTCTGGGTGCGCAACACCGGCGACCGGCCTGGCCGCGAGGTGGTGCAGGTCTATCTGGCCCCCGCGGCGCCCGACGAGTCCCGGCCCGCCCGCTGGCTGGTCGGGTTCGCCGTCGCCGAGGCCGGCCCCGGCGAGACCGCCGAGGTGTCCGTCGAGATCCCGCGCCGCGCGGCCGAGGTCTGGAGCGAGCACGGATGGCGCCTGGTCTCCGGGGACTACGTGCTCCAGACCGGGCATTCACTCGACGACATCCGCCTCACCAGCGCTCTGTCCCTGTAGCAGTGCACGGTGAGGTTCTCCCGCCGGCGCCGGCCCACACGCACCGGCGGCGGCCCGTATCCGCGGCGCGGGCCGCCGGCCGGGAAAGGCCGAAGACGCGCGGATCTGGAAGTCGGCCGAAAAGAGGCGGCCGTGCTCGCCCTCGCGGCCTTCGAGGCGGTCGACCAGCAGTTCCACCGCCGCCTGGGCGGTCTCTCCGGGCAGGAAGCTGAGCGTGCTGATCGGCGGGTCGGTGTAGGAGGCCGCCGGATCCTCCGTGGTGCAGACGAGCAGCAGGTCGTCGGGGACGGAGCGGCCGAGCCGGCGGATCATGTCCAGCAAGAGCGGCGCGCTGACCTCGACCAGCGTGAAGATCGCGTCCGGCGGCACCGGGGCGGCGAGCAGTTGCCCCACGGCGTTGAGCGTGTGCTGCACACCGGGTCCGGGAAGGCAGACGAGCCGGGGTTCACGGCCCCGCTCGGCGCACCAGTCCTGGTAGGCGCCGACGGACTGCTGGTGGAAGCAGGCGGTGGTCTCGGCCGCGACGACCGCGATCCGTTCGGCGCCGGCGTCCTCCAGGTGATCGAGGACCTGGCGCACGGCGCTGTCGTTGTCGAAGTCGACCCATCGGCCGGTCTCCCGCGCTCCGCTCGCGATCTCCGCCAGGGCCCGGCGATCGGAGACCACGGGGACACCCGCCGCGAGGAAGTCTCCGACCATCGGATCTCCCTCGACCGGGTCGACGACGAACACGCCGTCGAGCGGCATGTCCAGCCAGCAGTCCTCCGGCCCGGAGGTGGGCAACAGGACGACGCCATATCCATGGGACAGAGCCACCCGGGTCGTGGCGGTGACGAGCTGCGAGAAGTAGGCCAGATCGGCGTAGACCCACGGTGCCTCGACGTACTCGCGTGCCGCGAGGCCGAGCAGCCGGGTGTGCCCCCTGCGCAGGAGCCGTGCCGTGGCGTTCGGGCGGTAGCCGAGACTTCTCGCCACCTGCCGTACATGATCACGGGTGGCCGCGGGAAGCCGTCCGGTTCCGTTCAACGCGTCCGACACGGTCGTCTTGGACACCCCCGCGGCGCGGGCCACATCCACGAGGCGGACCCGGACGCTGCGGTCTGACTGGTTCATGAGCGAAATCCTGCCATCTGGCCGGGTCGCCTGCCACCCGGCTCAGCTTTGCAGAATCGTTCCGCCAATCTCTTGTGCAGGAACGTTCCTTCACGAATACTCGCTGCCACCGCCGCCGCATACCAGATCGTTGCGGCCCGTTCAGAAAGAGGTGGTCTGATGCGGACCTCCCGTTTCGCTGCCGCAACTGCGCTGCTCGCACTCGCGGTCGCAGCCTGCGGCGGCGCTCCGCAAACCGGCAAGGGCGGCAGCGGCTCCGCCGCTTTCGAGATCACGAAGGACACCGCGCCGGCCAAGGGCCCTGTGGACTCGGTGACCTGGTCGCTCTACGCCGAACCACAGTCACTCGACTACGTGTACGCCTTCGACTACCACCCCAACACCGTGCTCGCCAACGTGTGCGAGCAGCTCATGCGGATCACTCCTGACCTGAAGCTGGAGCCCGGCCTGGCCAGTGCCGCGACCTCACCCGACCCCGAACGCTGGGTCTACACGATCCGCTCCGGCGTGAAATTCCACGACGGCTCCCCGCTCACCGCCGACGACGTCGTCGCGAGCATGCGCCGCCACCTGGATCCCAAGGTCGGCTCGTACTGGGTCTCGACCTACGAGAACGTCGAAAAGATCGAGAAGACCGGCCCAATGGAGGTCACGGTCCATCTGAAGCAGCCCGACCAGGTCTTCAACGAGGAGATGGGCACTTCCGCCGGAACCATCGCGAGCGCCGCCTCCCTGGCGAAGGAGGGCTACGGCACCCCGGATGTCGGAACCAACTGCACCGGGCCGTTCATGCTCGACTCGTGGCAGAAGGGCCAGTCGATCAACCTCAAGAAGTTCGACGACTATTGGGACCCGTCGCTCGCGCCCAAGGTGAACACGCTCAAGAACGTGTTCATCCCGGACCCCACCGCCCGCGTCAACGCGCTGCTCTCCGGCGAGGTCGACGGCGGTTACCTGCTGCCGCCCCCCGGGTTCCCCAAGCTCCGCACCGCCGACAGCGGCACGCTCTACTTCGGCCCCAACACGACGGCCGTGAGCCTGATCCCCACCAACCTCAAGGGCACGCTCGGTGACGTCAAGGTCCGCAAGGCACTGTCCATGGCGCTCGACCGCGACGGCATCATCAAGGCCGCCGCGGGCGGAGTCGCCACACCGGCGAAGGCGCCCGGCGCCATCGGCGCCTGGGGAATCGCCCCGGAGGCGGCCAAGGACTACTACGCCAAGCTTCCGCCCCTCACCCAGGACATCGCCGGGGCGAAGAAGCTGATCGAGGAGGCCGGCGCCTCCGGCAAGAAGATCGTGATCGCGACCAGCACGCTCTCCCCGGACATCAGCGTCATCGCCAACGCGGTGCAGTCGGCGGGGCAGGCCATCGGCCTGCAGGTCGAGCTGAAGGCGGTCGCCCCGGATGCCTACACCGCGCTGTTCTCCGACCCGAAGGCCCGCGAGGGGATAGACCTGGTCATGACGATCTGGTACGACTCCACCCCCGACCCGCTGGAGTTCTACGGGATCCTGAAGACGGGCAACTTCGCCAACTACGGCGGCTACTCCAACCCCGACTACGACGCCCTGGTCGATGAGGCCAACACCCAGGCCGACCCGGCCGCGCGCGCCGCGACGACCGCCAAGCTGCAGGAGATCGCCGTCCGCGATGTGGTCTGGATCCCGCTGTACGAGTTGCCGCACAACATGTTCCTCAACAAGCGGCTCACCGGCGCGCCGACCAGCATCTCCCAGCTTGTCTTCCCATGGGCCGCTCGTCTGGGTTCGGCCGGTTGAGTTCGACCATGGCAGGCTTTCTCCTTCGCCGGCTCGCCGGGATCACCGCGACGCTGCTCATCACGTCGTTCCTGGTCTTCGGCTCGGTCCATCTCGCCCCCGGTGACCCGGCGTCCTTCCTCCTGGGAGGGCGCTCGGCGTCGCCGACGGCCATCGCGGCCATCAAAGAGCAGTACCACCTGAACGACCCGTTCCTGATCCAGTACACCAAGTGGATCGGCGGCGTCGTCACCGGCGACTTCGGCAAGTCCGCGCTGTTCCGTCAGGACGTGGGCGGTCTGATCGCCGCCCGGCTGCCGACCACGCTGTGGCTCATCGGCTACGCCGGCCTGCTCATCCTGATCGGAGGGGTGGCGCTCGGGGCACTGGCCGCGCTGCGGCGGGGCGCGGTCGACCGGGTGGTCCTCATCGGCACGGGCGTCGCCACGGCCACCCCGTCGTTCGTCGCCGCGATCGGGCTGATCTCGCTGTTCTCCGTCCAGTTGGGCTGGTTCCCCGCCTTCGGCAACGGCAGCGGTCTCGGCGACCGGATCTACCATCTGACGCTCCCGGCGGCGGCGCTCGCCCTGACCTTCGTCGGCCTGCTTGCCCGGGTGACCCGAACGTCCATGTTGGAAGAGCTGGGACGCGAGCACGTCGAGGTGGCCCGCTCACGTGGGGTGCCCGGCTCTGACGTGGTGCGACGGCACGTGCTGCGCAACGCCCTCGTCCCGATCACCACCGTGACCGGGACGATCGTGGCCGGCCTGCTGGTCGCGACCTCGATCGTGGAGACCGCCTTCGGCCTGTCCGGGGTCGGCCAGTTGCTGGTCAGCTCCGTCACCGTCAAGGACTTCCCTGTCGTGCAGGCCGTCAGCCTGCTGGTGGTGCTGGCCTTCGTCTGCGCCAACCTCATCGTCGACCTGGTCCATCCGCTCATCGACCCCCGCCTGTCCCACGCGAAGGGAGGCTCAAGATGACCGCCCTGCCCATCCACCGGCGCAGGTTCCTCGCACCGCTGGCCCGCCTCGCGGGAGGCGACAAGCTCGTCACGGCCGCCCTCACCGTGCTCACCGTGCTGATCATCGCGGCGGTCCTCGCCCCCCTGATCGCTCCGCACGCCCCCGACGCCGTCGACTTGTCCGCGACCTTGAGCGGCTCCACCCCCGACCACCTGCTGGGCGCGGACCAGTCCGGACGTGACGTCCTGTCCCGGCTGATCTTCGGCGCCCGGACGGGGCTGCTCGGCCCACTGATAGTCGTGGTCGTGTCGACGGTGCTCGGCATGCTGATCGGGGTGGCCGCCGCCTGGCACGGCGGAGTCGTCGACTCCGTGCTGTCGCGTGCCATGGAGCTCGTCTTCTCCTTCCCCGCCCTGCTGCTGGCCATCATCCTGGTGGCGGTCTTCGGTGTCGGGCTGACCGCTCCGGTCATCGCGATGAGCGTCGCCTACGCCCCGTACGTCGGCCGGCTCGCCCGCAGCGTGGCCCTGCAGGAGAAGTCCCGCCCCTACATCCAGGCGTACCGGGTGCAGGGCTGGTCGGGCTGGCTGATCTGCGTGAAGCACCTGCTTCCCAACATCGCTCCGCTGATCCTGGCCCAGTCCGCGATCAACTTCGGATACGCGCTCATGGATCTCGCGGCGCTCTCCTTTCTCGGCTTCGGTGTCCAGCCGCCCACCGCCGACTGGGGCGCGATGATCAACGAGGGCTCCCCGGCCCTGCTCCAGGGCGCGATGCTCCCCGCCCTCGCCCCCGGCGTCGCCATCGTGATCACGGTAGTCGCGTTCAGCATCGTCGGCGAGTCCATCGCCGACCGGGTCGCCAGGCGGGAGCAGTGATGACCACCCGGCTACTGGAGATCGAGAACCTGAACGTGCGGCTCGCGGCCGGCAAGGCAGCGCGCCCCATCCTCGACGGTGTTTCGCTGCACGTCGAGCAGGGCGAGGCCGTCGGGCTGGTCGGCGAGTCCGGATCGGGCAAGTCCGTCACCTGCCGTGCGGTGCTGGGGTTGCTCCCCGAGGGAGCGCAGGCCGCCGGCAGCCTGTGGGTGGACGGGGAGGACATCCTGACGATGCCCTCCACCCGGCTTCGCGAGCTGCGCCGCCGCGACGTCTCCATGATCTTCCAAGACCCTCGGGCCTCCATCAACCCGCTGCGCCGGATCGGCGACTTCGTCACCGAGGGGTTGCGGGCCTGCGGGGTGCCGCGGAAGGACGCGCTCAAGCGGGCCGAGGAGTTGCTGGAGTCGGTCGGCATCCGTGAGCCGCGCGCGGCCCTGCGCAGGTACCCGCACGAGTTCTCCGGCGGCATGCTGCAGCGCGTGATGATCGCCGGCGCGCTCGCCGGAGGGCCCCGGCTGCTGCTGGCCGACGAGCCCACCACGGCGCTGGACGTCACCACCCAGGCCGAGGTCATCTCGATCCTCACCAGGCTGCGGGCCGAGCGTGACATGGGGATGCTCTTCGTCACCCACGACCTGGAGCTGGCCGCGGCGATCTGCGACCGCATCTACGTGATGTACGCGGGACGGATCGTCGAGGCGCAGCCCACCGAAGGGCTCTTCAGCCGGCCCCGCCATCCGTACACCTCGGGACTGCTGGCCGCGACCCCGCGGCTGGAGTCGGACGAGCCGCCGCACGGCGTCCCCGGGCGTCCCGTGTCACTCGCCGAGAGTCCGGCCGGATGCGCCTTCGCGGCCCGCTGCGCCCACGCCCAGCCCGCCTGCGCGCGGGAGGACCCCGTCCAGCGGGAGATCGACGGTGCTCAGGTGGCCTGCCTGCGCGCGGAGGAGCTCATCCATGACTGAGTACGCTCTGGAGGTCGAGGGCCTGCGCAAGTCGTTCGGCGCCCACGTCGCCGTCGACGACGTCTCCTTCTCCCTGAAGCCCGGCGGCGCTCTGGCCATCGTGGGCGAGTCGGGATCGGGGAAGACGACGACCGCGCGGATGCTCGTCGGCCTGGAGCGGCCGGACGCCGGCCGGATCCGCGTCGGCGGCCGGGACCGCTCGGACGTGGCCCGGGGCAAGGCGACCCGGCTGGCCCGTGCCCGCGAGATCCAGATGGTCTTCCAGGACCCCTACCTCTCGCTGGATCCCCGCGTGACCGTCGCCGCGTGCGTCGAGGAGCCGCTGCGCCTGCACTTCGCGATGAGCCCGGCCGAACGCCGCGCCCGCCGCGCCGAGTTGCTGGCACGGGTCGGCCTCGGCGAGCGGGAGGCGGACGCGCTCCCGAGACGGCTGTCCGGCGGCCAGCGCCAGCGGGTCGCCATCGCCCGCGCGCTGGCGACCGAGCCGAAGGTGCTGATCCTGGACGAGGCGACCGCCGCCCTCGACGTGTCCATCCAGGCCCAGATCCTCGACCTGCTGGCGGAGATCCGCCGCGACACCGGCGTCGGATATCTGTTCGTCACGCACAACCTGGCGCTCGTCCGGCACATCGCCGACGTCATCATCGTGCTCTACCAGGGGCGTGTGGTCGAGTCGGGCCCCACCCGGGAGGTGCTGGCCAACCCCGAGCACCCGTACACCCGTCTGTTGTTGCACTCGGTGCCGCGACCCGGCTGGGACCCCGCCCAGATCGCCGCCGACCGGCGCTCCCTCGCGGCCGTCCTGCGGGAGACGCCCAACCCTCCGGCCTCCGCGGAGTCCCCTCATCACGGCCCCGACCCGGACCCCACGAAAAGGAGTGTGGTCAAGTGACCGACCTCGCCTATCTGCCCGCGACCGAGGCCCTGCGGCTGTTCCGGTCCCGTGAGCTGTCCCCCGTCGAGCTCATGGCCGCCGTCATCGAGCGCGCCGAGGCCGTCGAGCAGCAGGTCAACGCGCTGAGCGAGCGCGCCTTCGACGAGGCCCTCCTCCAGGCGAAGCAGGCCGAGCGCGCCTACCGCGACGGCGGCTCGCCGCGCCCGCTCGAAGGGCTTCCCGTCGCCACGAAGGACGAGCAGCCGATCGCCGGACGGCCGGCCACGGACGGTTCGCTCGCCTACACCGGCAGTGTCGCCGAAGTGACCCACCCGGTCATCGAGCGGGTGCTGGCCGCCGGCGGCATCGTGCACGCGCGCACCACGACGCCCGAGTTCTGCTGCGCGGGGTTCACGCAGTCGAAGCTGTGGGGGATCACCCGTAATCCGTGGAACCTCGACTACTCCCCCGGCGGCTCCTCGGGCGGCTCGGGCGCGGCGCTCGCCTCAGGTACGGCCATGCTCGCCACGGGCTCCGATATCGGCGGCTCGATCCGGCTGCCCGCCGCCAACACCGGCACGGTCGGCTACAAGCCGCCCTACGGCCGGGTGCCCGCGATGCCGCCGTTCAATCTCGACCACTACTGCCACGACGGGCCGATGGCCCGCACGGTCGCCGACTGCGCGCTGCTGCAGAACGTCATCGCCGGCCCGCACCCCCACGACGTGGTCTCGCTGCGCCCCGCCGTGCGGATCCCGGACCGGCTCGGGGACGTGACCGGGCTGCGCATCGCGTACGCGCCCAACCTGGGCGACTGGGAGATCGAGCCGGAGGTCGCGGCCAACACCCGGGCCGTCGCCGAGGCGCTGCGGGAGGCCGGGGCGATCGTCGAGGAGGCCGGGGTCGGGCTGCGCCGCGCCGACGTCTTCGAAGCCGTCTTCATCCACTTCGGCGCCATCTTCGGCCCCATGGTCACCCGCGTCGCGGCCGAGCACGGCGACAAGCTCACCCCCTACGCCCTCGCCTTCGCCGCGGACGCCGAGCGGGCGATGGAACGGAGCGGCGCCTTCCTGGCCGGGCTGGAGCTGGAGGCGGCGATCTACGCGCCGATCGGCGAACTGCTCGACCGCTACGACGCGCTGATCTGCCCGACCACCGGGGCGCCCGGCCTGCGCGCGGGCGAGGAGTACGTCGACACCAGGCTCACCGTGAACGGCGTCGAACTCGACCACTACCTGGAGTACTCGCTGACTCCGGTCTTCAACATCGCCAGCCGCTGCCCGGTGCTCAACGTCCCGTCCGGCCGGGCGTCCAACGGCATGCCGACCGGGGTGCAGATCGTCGGCCGCAGCTACGACGACGCGACCGTCTTCCAGGTCGGCGCGGCCGTCGAACGCGTCCGCCCGTGGGCCTTCCGCCCCGAGGCGCTGTGATCCCCCTGATCTCATCTCAAGGAGAATCCGCATGACCACCCCCGCCGATCTCGTCTTCCGTGGCGGTCCGGTGCACACGCTCGGATCGGCCCGTACGGTCGCCACGGCGGTCGCCGTACGCGACGGCCGGATCATCGCCGTCGGCGACGACCCGGACGTCCGGCCGCTGATCGGTACCGCCACCGAGGTCATCGACCTGGCCGGTCGAGCCCTGCTCCCCGGGTTCCAGGACGCCCACGTGCATCCGGTCCTGGCCGGCCTCACCATGATCCGGTGCGACCTGCACGACACCGGCGACGCCGGCGAGGCCGTCGCCGCCGTCCGCGCCTACGCCGAGGCGAACCCCGAGGCCGAATGGATCAGCGGAGGCGGCTGGTCCATGGAATGGTTCCCGGGTGGCACGCCGAGCCGGCACCTGCTGGACACGGTCGTCCCCGACCGGCCCGTCCACCTGATCAACCGCGACGGTCACGGGGCCTGGGTCAACACCAGGGCTCTGGAGCTGTGCGGCATCGACGCGGGCACCCCGGACCCGGCCGACGGGCGCATCGAGAGGGAGGCCGGCGGCGCCCCGCAGGGCACGCTCCACGAAGGCGCGTCGCACCTGGTCGGCCGGCACGTCCCCGAGCCGGCCGCGGAGGCGATGCTGCGCGCCCTCCAGGCCGGTCAGCGGCGGCTGCACTCGGTCGGTGTGACCGCCTGGCAGGACGCGATGGTCGACCCCAAGGTGCAGCAGGCTTACCTGACCGCGGCCGAGTCGGGGCTGCTCACCGCGCGGGTGGTCGGCGCGCTCTGGTGGGACCGCGAAAGGGGCGAGGAACAGATCCCTGAGCTGCTCGCGCGCAGAGGCGGCGCGGGCCGGTTCCGCGCCACCAGCGTCAAGATCATGCAGGACGGGGTGGCGGAGAACTTCACCGCCGCGATGACCTCCCCCTACCTGGACGGCTGCGGGTGCGGAACCGGAAACCAGGGGATCAGCTTCGTCGATCCGGAGGCGCTGCGCGGGTACGTCACCCGCCTGGACGCCGAAGGCTTCCAGGTCCATGTGCACGCCGTCGGGGACCGGGCGGCACGCGAGGCCCTTGACGCGTTCGGGGCCGCGCGCGCCGCCAACGGCAGGAACGATCATCGCCACCACATAGCCCACCTGCAGGTCGTGCACCCGGACGACGTGCCGCGGTTCGCCGCCCTTGAGATCACCGCGAACATGCAGCCGCTGTGGGCGGCGCACGAGCCGCAGATGGACGAGCTGACCATCCCGTTCCTCGGCCCGGAACGGGCAGGCTGGCAGTACCCGTTCGGGGAGCTGGCCCGCACGGGCGCTCCGCTCGCGGCGGGCAGCGACTGGCCGGTCAGCAGCCCCAACCCGTTCCTGGGCGTCCACGTCGCGGTCAACCGGACGGTCCCGGGCGAGAGGGCCGAGGTGTTCCTGCCGGAACAGCGTCTGGGCCTGGCGGCCGCGCTGGCCGCCTACACGATCGGCACGGCGCGGGTGAACCACCTGGACACCCTGACCGGCACGATCGAGAAGGGCAAGCTCGCCGACCTGGTGGTCACCGACCGCGACCCCTTCTCGATCCCGGCCGCCGGGATCGCCGAGACCACGGTGCTGGCCACCTACGTCGAGGGCGATCGGGTCCACAACGATCCGGTCTTCTGACGCCGGCCGTCCGGACGAGCGGCGCGATCAGCCGGGCCGGAGGATCTAGATCCAGCCCTCGAGCCCGGCCATGAAGTCTTCGAACAGGTGGCGATGGATCGTGTGTTCGGCGCCCTTGACCACACGCACCTCGAAGCCCTTGGAGACGAGGGCCCCGGCCACCTCCGGGGAGATCAGCTCGCTCGGGTCGGCCCGCTGAACCAGTGACGGCACCACCGGTTCGGGGGTGAAGTCCGAGCCGGCGAACGAGTTGAGCGCCAGCGCGGTGGCCGGGTCCCACTTGGCCAGCATCTCGATCTCAAGGGCGCATTCCTCGGCGAGCGCGGACGCTGCGGACCGGACACAGCGGACTCGTGCTGGTGCCGCTGGCCGACATCCCGTACGGCCCGCTCGCCGTAGGCCTGATGGAGGAGTTGGACCGCGAGCTCAGCCGGCTCGGATACACCATGATCCAGTACGGCGCACGCCGCCTGAAAGGCGTGGCCGCCGCCCGCGCCTGGGCCGAGCTACGCCCGGTCGCGGTCCTCGCCCCGGCCGGGCGGCTGACCCGGCAGGCCGTGGACGTGCTGCGCTCGGCGGGGACCAAGGCGATGATCGGCATCGGCGTCGTGGGCTGGTCCTCCGAGATCGTCTCCACCGTGACCATGGACCATGCGGGGATCGGGGCCATGGCCGCCGAACACCTCCTCGCACGCGGCAGTCGCACCCTCTCCGCGATCGTCCCGGCCGAGGACGGCCTGCGCGACATGGGCCTGCGCCGGGCGGCCGGTGTGCGGCGGGTGGCCGCCGCCCGCGGCGTGCCGTACACCCAGATGGATCTGGCCTTCTCCGAGACCGCGGCCGCCGCGCGGCTGGATGCGTGGCGGGCCGCGGGCATCAGCGGTGACGGTCGGACCAAGCACGGCGTGTTCGCCTACAACGACGACTACGCCATGCTGCTGATGGCGGTGCTCGCCGACAACGGGCTCTCCGTTCCCGGCGACGTGGCGGTCGTGGGCTGCGACGACCTGCCGTTGGCGAAGCTGCTGCGGCCCCGGCTGACCACCGTCCGCCTCAACGTCACCAACGCTCCGGCCGTGCTCGCCCAGACCCTGGACCAGGTCGTCAAGAAGGGCGTGACCAGGCGGCCCCGCCTCGCCCTGTGGACCCATGCCCTGGTCGAGCGTGACTCCACCTGAGATCGGATGATCGGGGACGACTCGGCACCGGGTGACCGCCGCATCGGCTCCCTCCTCGTACCGTGACGCCCTGACCTTGTGGAAGAACCAGTCCACCCGACTCCTTGGTGGCCTGCTCCCGGCGCCACGGAGGTCAACGAGTCAGCATGCCGGCAGCAGTCCCACGTGACCGGACTGACCTGGCCAGACACGACGTCGGGGGCCGGCCATGGAGTCATGTCATTGCAGGTAGAACAGCTCCCACGGGCCAACGTTGGTCGGCCGGGCGCGGAGCATTCCGTAGAGGGAGCCCCCATAACCGAACTCCGCCGAGACGAACTTGCTGTTCGCTTGGGAATAGAACGCGTACCGATAGCTCCAGTTGCAATTCCAGGCTTGTGTCGTGACCCCGCCCTGGGCCGCGGCGCGCAACGCCTCCTGCCTTTCGTACATGTCGGCCAGCGTCCCGTATCTGATGCCGCCATCGGTCATGGCCAGCCGGATGTGACGGCCGCTGAGGGGAGGTCAGGGCGGAGGCGGCGTGGTCTCCGCACGGGCCTGGTCGAGCGCGGCGACCACGTCCTCGATGTGGTGGCTGCGGGTGCGGTAGCTGGTCAGGCAGAGCCGGAGGGCGGCGCGACCGGCGAGCCGCACGGGACTTATCCACGCCTGACCGCCGGCGACGACGCGAGCGGCCACGGCAGCGTGCCAGGCGTAGCTCTGCTCAGGGCCCAACGCGTCGGCCGCTGGATGTACGACGCACACCACCGGCAACGGCGTCTCGTTGACGCGCCTCCAACCGGTCTCGGTCAGCCGGCGGGCCAGCATCATCCCCAGTCGTACGTCACGTTCCAACTGCTCCGCATAGCCGCGCTGACCGAGCACGGCCAGCGCGAGAAATACCTTCAGGCCGGCGAACCTGCGGGACCACTGCACGCTGGTGACATACGGATCGCGGGCTCCCTCTTCGCTGGCGGGCATGTACGCGGTGCTCACCCGGAAGCTCTCCGCCAGGGCGTCCGGATGTCCGGTGATGAACATTCCGGCACCCATCGGTGCGGACAACCACTTGTGCGCGTCGACCGTGACACTGTCGGCGGCCTCCACACCCGCCACCAGGTGACGCAGCCGATCGGACAGCGCCACAGCGCCGCCCCAGGCGGCATCGACGTGAAAATGCAGATTCCAGTCCCGGGCGACGGCGGCCAGCTCCGGCAGGGGGTCGATGGCTCCCCCGCCGGTCGTCCCCATCGTGCCGACCAGCAGGAAGGGCAACCTACCGGCGGCAACGTCCGCGTCGTGCAGCCGGCGCAACCGCGACACGTCGAGTCGATGCCTGTCGTCGACGGGGACCAGGCGGACGGCGTCGCGGCCGAGCCCGGTCAGGTGAGCGATTTTCAACCAGGCGAGATGGCTCTCCGCCGACGCGTACAGCACCGGCGGTCCACCCAGACCGCCGACGCCGGACTCCGCGTACGCCCCGAACCGGCGGGTCAGGGCGACGACGACTGCAGTCAGGTTCGCCTCCGCTCCGCCGCTGGTGAAGCATCCGTCGGCCACGGCCGGCAGACCCAGCCGGGCGGCCAGGAAACGCAACACGTGGCGTTCGATCTCCACCGCCGCCGGAGCGTGACTGTAGGCGGCCAACTGGGGGTTGACCCCAGCCGCGATCAGCTCGCCGGCCACTCCCCACCAAGTGGGCGTCGGATTGAACAGCCCGAAGTAGCGCGGGTGGGTGGTGTGCACGCCCCACCGGTGAAGCGCGTCCAGTACGTCCGGGAATACATCCTTGGCCGACCGGCCGGTGCGGAAGTCGAATCCGGCCAGCCAGTCGCGGATCTGCCCGGTGCCCGGATCCGCCGGCGCCACCGGGTCCCTCACCACATCTCGGGAGTGCCGAACGACCAGGGACGCGGCGAGCTCCAGTAGCCAGGCGCCCTCCTCGGCGCCCACATCCAACGGTCCGGGTGCCGACATGTCGGTCTCGCCACCGGTCAGAAACGCCTTCGGATCGATCACACGATTCAGCATGGGACAAGGCCGCCAGCCCGACCAGCGGTGCTGACGACCTTCCCCGCTAACTTTCCGCCATCTCGTCCACGTGCCGTGCCCGGACCGTCCGCGACTGGCGACCCGTCCGCGGCGCCGGTGGCTCCGGGCTTGCCATCGGCTCGTCAAGCCGGAAGGCCCGTCGGTACACCGAGGGCGAGGTCGACAGCATGCGGCTGAAGTGGTGCCGATAGGTGACAGCGCTTTCGAAGCCGACCGTCGCCGCTATCTCCTCGATCGAAGCGCTTGTCCTCTCCAGCAAGGGCTGGCTGGCCTGAATCCGCTGTGCGATCAACCAGCGGATCGGACTGGTGCCACTGCAGCGGCCGAAGTGGCGGAGGCACGTCCGGGTTACTGCGCCTGACCGCCGTCACGGTGCGGTGGCATCACCAGGCGCCTCGCGACGGCGTTCGCGAGGCTTGGTCCGAAATCCTTGCGCACCAGATGAATGCACAGATCGAGCCCCGCGGAGCTGCCCGCTCACCGGTCCGGGTCGCTGCGCGCAGAGCATGAAGTCGTACCATGAGACCTCGAACTCGGGGCGGGGTAATCCGAACACCTCAGCGACGATGCCCACCTCAAAACCCGACATGCCCTCGTACGCCAGCACCGCAACGCTCGGACCACGCTTCGAAACCTGTATCGACACCATGGTGGACGGATACCTAGCCGCCAAAGATGGCCTTGGGCTCGCCCGTGTACCAGACGTTGTCGATGTCGAGCCGCCGGATCACCCACCGCTCCCCGTCACGAACGAGTTCCACCGCGTACAGGTTCTTGAGCAACGCGTACCGGCTGTGATCGGTGGCGAGCAGGTGCTGGGCCTCCACGATCGCGGTGAGCCGGGCAACCTCGCCGTCCAGCTGGACTCGGGGATTGGTGACCACGTGGGTGGTCTCCACCTGCGCGAGAACACCAAGGATCGTCTCCACGATTGTTTCGCGCCCGGCCATCAGCTCGCTGTCGACGCCGAGCTTGGCCGCCGCCGGACGGAAGTCCAGCTCGGCGTCGGCCGAGAACGCCGACGCGAACAGGTCCCGATCCCGTAGATCCTGGCCGAGCCCGAAACGGTAGAGAGCATCGACGATCTCCACGCGGTCCTTCAACTCACGGCTGACGGCTTCCCCATCCACTGCTCGCATCGCCTGATGCCGCGTCACGTACATGGCTCCCTCTCCCTTGATCATCGGACCCACCTAGTCGTGGATCACCCCATGACCAGTTCAGCACTGCTTCGCTCGATCCATCCCTGGTGCCGGGGGTGAATCGAGCGCCGTGGAGGGTGATTCAACGGACTCCCCGGGTGAGGGACGGCGGAGTGCGGTGTGACGCGGGCCAGGCCAGCTGGTGCCGGCCGGCGATGCCGAGCTTGCGATAGATGTGCCGGGCATGTGTCTTCACCGTGTTGACCGACACGAACAGATGCTCCGCGATCTCGGTGAGACTGAGGTCAGTGCGCAGATAGCGCAGGACGTCCCGTTCGCGTTCGCTCAGCAGGTCGGTCGACTGGTGACCGGGCACGGTCTCGCCGATGGCCGCCGCCAGCTCGTGCCGGAAGTCGACCAGGCCCAGCGGGCTGGGGCAGGACGCCAGGTGCGAGTCTGCCGCCGTAGTACATGCCACGGCGGACGCCTGATCGTGCCGGTTCAGGTATGCCTCCGCGAGCACCAGGAGTCCGAATACGCTCATGCTCCGGTCCGGCCCCAGACCCGGCGTGAAGACGACCAGCTCCCGCAGGGCGTCGAGAGCGTCGGGGCGGTCGGTGGCCAATGCCGCCTGGAGGATGACGTACTCGGGTATCGCTCGAGGCCGGGGCGGGGCCGCACACACCGCACGCGCTCGCTCGGCCAGGCCGGCCTGCTCAAGTGCGCCCGTCAGGTCCTTTTCGCGGTAGGCGGCGAGCCCGCGCAGCGCATGCACCGCCACCCGCAGCGGTGCCGGTGGCACGCTCCCTGCCCAGACCCCCTCCACATCGGCGAGCACACGGCGGCATTCGGCGGGCTGTCCGGCGAGCAGCAGGCTCCGTGCCACGCTGATCCTCGCCAGCGTGATCGTCGACGGTGACGACCACGCTCCGCCGGTGCGCTCCATGACCTGACGGCCGTGCCGCAACGCGACCGCCAGGTCGCCGGCCTCACGGGGTGAGCAGAGCTGCCACACATCCGGCGCTCGGACCGGCCCGTCCGCCGACGGGTGACGTCCGGTGGTGCGACTCCACCGGTCTCGTTCGTCCGGGCGGCCCAGGGTGCACCACAGAGACAACGCCCGGTCGGCGAGGCCCGCGGGAATCGCCGTGTCGGGAAGGGATTCGAGCCACCGTTCCAGGGTGGTCAGGTGGCCGGCGGTGGAGAACTCGTCGAACACCTCGTCGATCAGCTCGACGGCGTACGCGTAGTCCCGGCCGAGCAGCGCGTGCTCGACCGCCTCCTCGGCGTTGCCGTGTCCGGCCTGCCATCGTGCCGCCGCCCGGTGCGCCGCCCGCGCCCGCGACGGGTCCAGAGCCCAGAGGCGGCGGGTGAGCGTCCAACGGAACAGCCTGTGGTAGCGGAACCAGAAAGGGTTCTCTTCCCGCAGCAGGAAGACTCCGTCCGCCCGTAACCGGTCGATCAGCTCCCCCGCCTCGCGGGTGCCGTGCACCGCCTCGGCCAGCGGCGCGCAGAACCGCTCAAGCACCGCTGTGTCCAGCAGGAACTCTCGCAACTGCGGAGAAAGTGTCCCCCATACGTATTCCAGGAGATGTTCGGCGAGGAGGTCGATGCCCGCGGGGGCGTCGGCGTCGAGGGCCGTGCCGGCGTCAACGCGCATCCTCGCCCCCAGCAACGCCAAGCCGCCCGCCCAGCCGTCCGTCGACCGGACGAGGGCCGCGATGTGGTCGGCCGTCGGGCGAACCGCGAACCCTTCGGCGAACATGCGCTCCGCCTCGTCCTCGTCCATCCGCAGATCCGACCAGGTGAAGACGGCGAGCCGGGCCGTTAGGGCGAGCCGGTCCAGCGGCAACGCGGGTCGCACGCGGCTCGCGATGATCGTGGTGAGCCGATCGCCGCACCCTCGAATGAGCATGTCGAGTTGCTGATGCACCTGTGGTTCGGTGACGTGCTCGTACTCGTCCAGCACCAAGGTGAGCCGGCGTTCGGCCGATAGCACCCGATCGACGAGGGCGCTGACGAACAGATCGCTACCAGGGGGCACCTCGGGTGCGGCCGGGGCACCCGTTTGCGGGGCGAGCGCGAACGCGACGTGCGTCCAGAAGCGAGCGGTGTCGTTGTCGCGCGCGTCGACGCTCAACCACGCCACCGGCTGTGCCTCGGCGGCGGCCCAGGTGGTCAGCAGCGATGTCTTGCCGATCCCCGCCGGCCCTTGCACCAGCACGACCACGGCCTCGGCGGCCGCCGCCCGCAGTCGCTCTTCGAGTGCGGGCCGGCGTACGAGGGGGCGCAGCGGTCGGGGCGGGCGTACTTTCGCCCGCATCAGGGACAGCGGACCGCCTGCGGCGCCATCCGCACGTGTCCCGTTCATGTGCCAACGCTACAACTCGATGACTGAGTGATCGCGGGCCGGCCTGGGGACCCTCCGTACCAAGATCGAGGGACGGTCGCGCGGACGTGGTCTCACGCTGCTCCGGGCAAGGGGCTGACGTGGTGCGCCTGGTGCAACCAGGTGCCGTCGCGGTGGATCAGGACGTCCGTGGCCAGTCCGCAGAGGGCGAAGCGGGTGTGGAGGTGGGTGCCGGTCTCGCTCCACCGGTAGGAGCAGACCGCCGTGTCGCCGTGCCGGCGTATCTCGAAGTCATCCACCGACCAGTCGTCGATCCGGGCGTCGGCGAAGAACTCGGCCGCCTCGGCGATGAGGGCCGTCCGTCCGACGGATCGGCCCATCGGGCCGCCAGAGGACAGGTAGTCCGGCAGCGCGAGCGCGAAGAGCGCCTCGGTGTCCCGGTCTTGCATCGCCTGCCACCATGCGGTGACTGCGGCGTGCGGGGTTGTGGTCATCGGGTCTCCTCGGTTTCTCGAAGTTGAGCAGCGGCGTGGGACAGGTCTGCGGCGCGCATGCGTTCCCATTCCATCGGGCAGGCGGGCACCCCGATGGTGTCGAGTTCCGACAGGACTTCAATGAGCACCTGCCGGCGATGCGCGGAGAACGTGATCACGTGCGCGAGCACGCCGCCGAGCGTGAAGCTCTGGGGCGGCTCGCACAGCGCGTCCACGAAAACGTCATTCCAGGCGTTCCGCCGCCGGATGTCGTGGACGAGCGCGCGGAACTCCGCACCCGCGCTCGCCCATCGCGCGCGCAGGCCGTCGAGGGTACGGTCGCCGCCGTCGGGCATATCGCGACCCGCGATCGCCGCGTTCCAGACCTCTTTGGTCCAGATCAACCGGTCCAGCATGAGACGGACGGTCGGCTCGGGCCCGTCGAATGCGAGCACCTCATGCCCCGGACGGACCACTGTGTCGAGCTGCTCGTCGGTGAGCTCGCCCGCGCCGTCCAGCAGGCGCCCGGTGAGCCAGAGGTCGTGGTCGATCAGGCGGTCAGTCAAGTCCATGGCGGCTCCTGTCGCTTCGCCGGCGATGAGCATCCCGGCGGGAGGGTGGAAGTGGATACCGTTCGGCGCGGGCAGCCGGAAGTCGCCTCGCACCGCCCCGAACTCCGTCGGAGTCCTCCCGTACGCGCGCCGGAACGCGCGGGAGAACGCCTCGGTCGAGCCGTACGCGGCCTCGAACCCGGCGTCGGTGACGGTCGAGCCCTGGGACAGCCGCCACGCCGAGCGCTCCAGCAGCAGGCGGCGGCGGAACGTCGCGGGCGCCTCACCGAGCCCGGCCGCGACCAGCCGGTCGAAATGGAACCGACTGAGATACGCCCGACCGGCCACCTGCCACCCGTCGAGACCCTGGTCGAACGTGGCCAGGACGGTGTCCAGCAGCACCCGCAACCGATCGCGTCGCACTTTGTCCATGCGGCAATTCTCGGCGGCGGACGCACTCCCCCGCCTGATCGCATTTGCGCAATCCTGGAAGCAGGCGCCCGGCCGTCTTCTCCGCATCGAACCGCACCGTTCACCGACTCCACGAACCTGGCGCGGTTCAAAGCCTCTTGCCGGATCGGGCGTTGCGGCTCATCCTGCGGAGGCAAGGCAAACGCGTGCCCGACGTGCGGTGCGGGCGCTGACGGCGAGTTGGTGCGAGGGAGCTCTAGGATGACCGACCTGCAGATCGCCACGCCGCGCGGGCAGATGCCCGCCTATCTGGCAGTGCCCGAATCCTCAGGTGCGCATGCTGGGGTGGTGGTTCTCCACGATGCCATGGGCATGAGCCATGACCTGCGCAACCAGGCGGACTGGTTGGCGGGCGAGGGCTTCCTGACGGTGGCACCTGACCTGTTCTACTGGGGTGGCCGCATCGCCTGCATGCGCGGGATCATGCGCGACGCGCGGGCCCGCCGGGGCCCGGTCTTCGACGACATCGAGGCCGCGCGCACCGTCCTGGCGGGGCGCGACGACTGCACCGGCAGGATCGGGGTGATCGGTTTCTGCATGGGCGGCGGGTTCGCCCTGCTGCTGGCTCCCGGCCATGGCTTCGCTGTCTCCAGCGTCAACTACGGCACCTCCGCCAAGGACGTGTTCTCCGAGTCCTTCCTCGCCGGAGCCTGCCCGATCGTCGGCAGCTACGGGGCCAAGGACCCCGTCAACCGGGGCACCGCCCAGCGTCTGGAACACGCCTTGACAGCAGCCGGGGTGGAGCATGACGTCAAGGAGTACCCCGATGCGGGCCATTCCTTCCTCAACGATCACGACCCTCGTGATGTGCCAGTGCTGCTGGCGGTGCTGGGCCGGTTGTCCAAGGACGGGTTCCACGAGCCGTCGGCCCGCGACGCCCGGTCGCGCATCGTCGCCTTCTTCACCAAGCACCTGACCTGAGCGGGGAGGCTGACTCGTGGGTGATGGGCCGTGACGAGCGGGCCCGCCTGGCCGGCGAGCACGCGCTGAGGCTGACCGCCGACCCGGCCCGGCAGGCGCTGCTGGAAGACCGCCTCCGCTGGACCCGACGGGACCCGGAGCACGCCGGGCTCCTGGCAGGCTGGTCGCCATGGGATTCGGGATTCGCCAGTTCGAGCTGACCTTGATGCATCGGATGCGTGACCTCAACGCCGAGAGGGTGGAGGACGCGCTCGGCGACATGGGCGCGTCCCGGGCCGAGGTCCGGGACGCGCATGCCCAGTGGACGAGGATGGCCCACTCCATGAGGGGTCCCAAGGGGCGGGCCGCGTTGCGGACGGCGCTCGGCCCGCCGTCGTACGAGGGCGCGAGACCGGTCGGGAGCGTGTCCTGCGAGGTGGCTCGCTGGGCGCTGCCGTCCTGGCCGGGCCTGGAGTTCGAGGTGCTGTCCGGTCCCGGTGGCGAGGTGTGGAACCAGTGGTTCGTCCGCCCCCGCGGCGACAGGGCGCTGGCCTTCGCGGACCTGGTTCCGTGGCGGTGCGTCGTCGGCGATGTCGGCACGAGTTTCCCCGGGGCCTCCCAGCGGGAGGGGGCGGCCCCGCACCACTGGGCGGTCGACTTCGTCCACGAGGGCACGGCCTACCGCGCCCTCTTCGTGTACGGCCTGTACCAGCGCCTCGACCGGTCGCCCCCTACAGTCGCCTGGTGATCAGGGCCAGGTCGCCGCCCGCCACCACGTCCATCACCCAGTTTCAGGCGCCGGTTGTTTTGACCGCCGACCCCGGGAGTCCTGCCGTGCCGGCCTTTCTCGCGGGGGGAGGCCAATCACGAAGGTCCGGGGCCGGGTCGCGGCTGTTTCAGTGAGAGGTAGCCGAGATGGCCTCCATCAACTCGCCGATCTTGTCTTGGGGCAGCTTTGCCGCGAGGTCGGCCTGGCTGATGATGCCGACCAGTTCCTTGTTCTCCAGCACCGGAATGCGGCGGATCTTGTGCTCGGCCATCTGGTGCAGGACCTCGCCGATGTCGGCGTTGGCGTCGATGGACCGCACCGGGGCTTTGGTGGTGAGGTCGCCGGCCTTGACCTCGGCCGGGTTCTTGCCCTTTGCGATGCATTTCACCACGATGTCGCGGTCGGTGATGATCCCCTTGAGCTGGCCGTTCTCATCGCAGACCGGCAAGGAGCCGACATTCAATTCGGCCATCCGCCGGGCGGCCTCGGCAAGGCTGTCGTTGATTCGCAGGCACTCACAGCCGCGGTGCATGACATCACGTGCTGTCGTCATAGTTGCTCTTCTTCCTCTCTGGGCCCTTTTCGCCTTTCCTACTCCGCCCGCCGGGCCGGGAAACCTCGCTCAACGGGTCCTTGACCTGCACCTTCGACAACCAGATCCGGAACATGGACAGCGCTGGGGACGCCCCCTACCCTCCCCTCCGAGGGACTGCAGAACTAACTGGACAGACCCGCGTTCCTACGCCCGCCACCGCGCGGCGATCACAGGGGCGACCGGCGACGGTGCTCCATGCGGGGCCGGCACCGCCGCCGCGGCACGTCGGCCGGACGTAGGGGCCCGTGGTCCACGGTCGAAATCAGTCTGCGGACGAAACTGCCCTGACCGGCCACGCAACGTCGTCAATCGCGAGCCACGGCGCGACGGCCACGGCCGTGGGCGTGAGCCCGGCGAACGACTGGACCTCGCGGTGGAGATGGGACTGGTCGACGTAGCCGCTCTCGGCGGCAACGCCGGCGGCGGCGTGACCCGCCGCGAGAAGGTGGGCGGCGTGGTCGAAGCGCACCAGTCGGGCGGCGCGTTTGGGGGTGATGCCCAGTTGGGACCGGAAGCGGGACCACAGGCGCTTGCGGCTCCAGCCGACCTCGTCCGCCAGGCCGTCGACCCGCACCCGCCCCCGGCTGGTGAGCGTCCGCCGCCAGGTGTAGGCGACCTCCGAATCGACCGGTGGGTGGGCGCCCAGTCGGCGGCCGAGGATGTCCTCCGCGATCGTGAACCGTTCGTCCCACGACGCGGCGGCGCGCAGCCTGTCCTCGGCTCGCCCGGCGTCGCGGCCCCAGACATCCTCAAGGGACACCACCGTCCCGCTGAGCTCGGTTGATGCGCCGAGCACCGCAGCGGCCGCGACCGGCTCCAGCCGGATCTGGAGGCACTCGCCGACCCCTCGGCCGGTTGCTCGAAGATCGCCGGGGAGGAGCCCGATGACGACATTGCCGCGTTCGTGCCGGCCCTGGGTGTCGTAGACGAGGCCTTCGCCCTCGCTCAGGTCGATGAGCAGGGTGACGGATGGGTGCGCGACCATGGCGATGTCCACGAGTGCGGGGGCACGGTGGCGGAACCCGGCCATGCTGATCCCCGGCAGCCGACCTGACCGGCGCGGGACTGCTACGTCCACCCACGCCCAGTCGGGAGGTGTCCCGGTCGACAGCACGTGACCATTCTAGGCCTCAGGGATCACCGGCGGGCTGTCAGCGGTCGTTGCCGTGAAGCCCAGCAGCAGTTCGCTGGTCGCCTCGGGAGCTTCGAACATGGGTATGTGCCCGACGCCGGGCAGCAGTTCGACCCGCGCGTTCGGCACCGCGTCGTACTGGTGGGCCGACGACGGCTCCCAGCGGCGGTCGGCGGTGCCGAAGATCACCAGCATTGGGACTTCGAGGGCGGCGAGCCGGTCGGGCACACCCCGCTGGGCGATGTACGCGGTGTTGCGGCGCAGCACCGTCCTGAACGTGCGGTACGTGGTGCCCCGTACATCGGCGACCAGGTCGTCTGGGATATCCACGGGGCGAGCGCACGTCGCGCTTATCGCCCTGCGGATCATCGCATCCGAACGCCTCGGCCACAGGAGCGGGCCGAGAGGCGGGGCCAGCAGGGCCCGGAGAAGCAACGGCTGCGGAAGGAGCGCATCGAGACTCGGGCCGGTGCTGATCAGCGCGAGCGACCGCACCAGGTCGGGGCGCTGTTCGGCAAGCGCGGTGGCGGTGTAGCCGCCGCTGGAGTGCCCGACCGCGGCGACTTGTCGAAGGCCGAGGTCGTCGAGCACCGCCGCCACCCGGCCCGCCTGCACGGGCACGTCGTATGACAGCGCGGGCGGGGACTGGCCGCAGCCCGGGAGGTCGACCCGGATGACGTGATGGTGGTCGGCGAGTGCCGGGACCATCGGGCTCCAGGAAGCGCCCGAAAACCCCGATCCGTGTATGAGCAACAGCGGCGGCGCCTCCCGCGGGCCGTCGTGAACCACGTGCATCCCATGCGACCGCTCAAGGTCATACTCACTCATGCAGAAGACGATGCATGGGCTGCCTACCATCGGTCTTGGACAAATGTCGTCGGCCGAGGTCGTAGGGGTACTCGCCGTGAGGGCTTCCTCATCTTTTCGCCCGTCTTCTTTGCCGGTCGGCAGCATCGAGGGCGCCTGCTTCGCTTCGTGCTCTACGCCACCGCCTTGACGGCCGAGCCCGCCTCGGCCCGGTCCCCCGTGACGCGGCGGCGCCGGGTCGGCAGCCCGAGCGTCGGGTTGGCGACGCCCCAGGCAGCGGTCTTGCAGACCAGTTCCTTGTAGACGGCGGCGAGCCGTCCGGTCAGGACCGCCTGCACCGCGCGGTCGTCGGCGGTGACGTACTGGATCAAGCCCTCCTTACGGCCCAGTGAGATGCACTGGTTGAAGTAGCGGATGGGCGCGTTCGGGAGCTTCCCGCCGGTCAGGCGAGCCGCGATCGCGTCGGCGGCCTGCCATGCGGTCGGAGTTCCCGAGGCGCACGACATCCGCAGCGGCTTGTCCCCGGGGCCTATCGCCATGGCGGCGTCGCCGACGGCGTACACGTCCGGGTGCGAGACCGACCGCATGGTCCGGTCGACCACGATCTGGCCGGTGCCGGTGACCTCCAGGGCGGTCGCCTTCGCGATCGTGTGGACCGTGAAGCCGGTGGTCCACACGGTGACCGTGGCCGGGATGGCCATGCCACCGGCGGTGGCGACGCGGTCGGCTTCGACGCCGGTGACGGCGGTGTGCTCGTGCACGGTGATCCCGCGCTTGCCGAAGATTTTCCGCAGGTGCTCGCGGCCCTTAGGCGAGAGCCAGTCGCCGAGGCCGCCGCGGGCGGCGAGGGCGACATCGAGGTCCGGGCGGGCCTCGGCGATCTCGGTCGCGGCCTCCAGGCCGGTGAGACCGCCGCCGACGACGACCACGGTCTGCCCGGCGTCGAGGCGGGCCAGGCGCTCGCGCAGCCGGAGTGCTCCAGGGCGGCTGGCGATCTCATAGGCGTGCTCGGCGGTCCCGGGGACGCCTTGGGCGTTCCAGCCGCTGCCGAGGGCGTAGACGAGCGTGTCGTAGGCGAGTTCTTCAGCGCCGGACCCGGGCGCGATCAAGCCGGCGCCGTTCGCGTCGATGAGGGCGACGGTCTTGCGGTCGACGTCAACGCCTGTGACCTTCGCGAGCCTCAGTTCGACGCCGGTGCCCGCGAACATGTCGCTGAATGGCCGGGACTTGAGGTTCTGGCCGACCGCCAGCTGGTGCATGCGGACGCGTTCGACGAAGTCGGGCTCGGCGTTGACGAGGGTGATGGCGACGTCCTCGCGCCGGAGCCGCTTGGCGAGGCGGCCGGCGGCGATGGCTCCGGTGTACCCGGCTCCGAGGACGACGATGCGGTGCGGCATTTCCTTGCTCCTGTCTTGCGCGGCTTTGCCACTTGAACCGGATGGCCCGCCGTTTCCTGACAGGAACGCGATGTGAAGCACCTCACATAGCGTTCAGAAGGCGTTGAACAGGGGCTCCCCGTGGTCGGTGGTCGCCCAGTGCGCGGTCGCGCGTTCGAGCTTGTCGGGGTTGATCTGGTTGCGGAGCGCGGCGATGCCCTCGGCGGTGACCTCCAGGCACAGGACGCCGACGACCCGGCCGTCCACGACGGCCACGACGGCGGGGTCGCCGTTGGCGGTCCAGGCGTAGACCTCGGGCGCGCCGCCGACCATGGCGCGCTTGGCCGCGGCGGGTTTGAGCAGGCCCCATAGGAACTTCGCGACCGCGACGGCGCCCTCGAACGCCTTGGCGCGGGCCGGGACCTTCCCGCCGCCGTCGCCGATCGAGATGGCGTCCTCGGTGAGCAGGCGTACGAGCGGCTCGATCTGGCCGCTGGTGGCGGCCGCCAGGAACTCCTCGACGATCCGCCGGGCGCCGGCCTCGTCGATCTGGGTGCGGGCCTTGCCGTCCGCGACGTGCTTCTTGGCGCGGTGGAAGATCTGCTGGCTGGCGGCCTCGGTGATGTCGAGGATCTCGGCGATCTCCCGGTGCGGGTAGTCGAAGGCCTCCCGCAGCACGTACACCGCCCGCTCGTTGGGGGTGAGGCGCTCCATGAGGGTGAGGACCGCGTACGAGACCGATTCGCGCTGCTCGGCAGTGTCGGCCGGGCCGAGCATCGGGTCCCCGGCGAGCAGCGGCTCGGGAAGCCATTGGCCCACATAGGTCTCGCGGCGTGCCCGCGCGGATGCGAGCTGATTGAGGCACAGGTTGGTGAGGACCTTCGTCAGCCAGGCCTCGGAGACCTCGATGCGGTCGAGGTCGGCGGCATGCCAGCGCAGGAACGTCTCCTGCACGGCGTCCTCGGCCTCCCCGGCGGAGCCGAGGAGGCGGTAGGCGATGGCCTCCAGGCGCGGTCTGGAGGTCTCGAACCGGTCGACGTCATTCGCGGGCAAGGACATGGCCCGATCCTAATTAGCCCGCGCGCGGATCGGCCGCCGCCGCGATGGAGCCCTTCACCGTCCGACGCGCCGCACATGCTCGGAGGAGCCCGTCGACGGCCACGCCATCCGGGAACACTGTTCTGTCGCAGCGAAGGTTGAGCGGTTCTCATCGAAGGTTGAGTGATCGTGCCTCGGCTGTGCCCCGTTCTCAGACGATCTGAAGCATGGATCACTCACTGCGCTGAGTGCCTCAGACAGTGGGACGACATCGAGGAGCGGGAAGTCTCGTCGATCATGAGGCATATGACTCAAGGCGTGGCCAAACTCCTGGCCCGCGCTCACAACGCGATGGGGCGATAGCTGAGGGCGGCTTCGACAATCTCCTCGGCTGTGGCGTCCTGTAATTCTTCCGGCGGCCGGAAGATCAGATCACTGACGCGTGGATGGAGCACATTGGCTTCTAGCAGGCGCAGGTAGTAGTCCGAGCCAGGGCTGGCCGCCATGATTCTGCGGGCAATTTCGGCGAGTTCTTCCCGTGTGATGTCCGATACCTTGGGCCGTTCCGGGCGGGCGGCATCGCGGGCGAGTTCCTCCAGATCCCGCGATTCCCAGTACGCGGCGAAGTCCGACGGCTCGTAGCTGTGTCCGGTCTGCATGTTGAACGCGGCGACGGCCTCGCGTGCCTCCATCAGCCTGCCGGTTTCCATGAGTTCCGCGATCCGGTCGATCTCCCTGCCTAGCTGCTCCTGGCGCTCGTGGGAGACGGGCGGGGGAAGCAGCTCCGGTCGTAGATCCATGCCCGGCATTCTGCATGCCTCTTATCACGCCGGACTATCTCCCGGGATGTCTCACCTCAACGGGAACCGCCTCAGATCAGACTGCAGGCGTCAGCTGTGCTCTCAGCTGCCTTCTGGCGTTGCTTGCGGCGTTCTCGGTAGGCCCATACTCGGCACGCGTCTGAGCACCAGAGCCGAGGCAGACCACGATCGCATCGACCGCATCGTCGGCGCGGCAGTTGGCCGGCTCGGCGGCAATCACGAGAGCACCAACGAGACGGAGCAGATGAGCTGAAAGAAGTTCCGCATGCCTCGCATGAGTTCACGACCGGCGGTTGAGGCGCTGGTCGGAAACGTTCGGGATGGCGCTGGCGATACGCCATCTGGCGGCAAGTGGCCGAACACCAGCGAGCTGCTCCCTGCACTCCGAGGCGGAGCGGGGCGGCGCACCTCTCGCAGAGGAATCCGGCAAGGGTGCGCCGCAATACGTCCCGGGCGCGTCCGCTCGCGGCCGCGAGTCGGTCCAGCTGCGGGCACCCTCGGAAGTCCGATGACTCCTGCAGGTGCGCCCGCAGGAGGGTCGGTGCGAGGTGGTTTGCGATGGCCAGGTGTTCGACGTAGGAGGCGACGCTCTCCCCCTGGCGGGGGCGGACGTTGATGGGCAGGCGGGCGGGTAGGCGGTGGTCGTCCGGGCTGCTGGCCGGCCCCGCATGGTCAGATCCGGGTGCGGGTCGACACACCGGAAGCGATCCAGCTGATCGGATCAAACCCTCATCGCGGCATGAGAGCGCAACAGTAACGGCCGGGAATCTGTCACCAGAGCGCTTTACCGTGGGTATGGTCGCCGAGTGCCCGATGCGATCTTTTCTCACCCTCGTCTCGCACGCATCTACGATGCCTTCGACGGAGACCGCGACGACCTGACGGCCTATCTCAACATCGCTGATGAGTTGGGCGCGGACCGTGTGCTCGACGTCGGCTGCGGGACAGGATGCCTGGCCGTCCTGCTTGCTGAAAGTGGCCGTACTGTCGTGGGCGTCGATCCGGCCGAGGCATCACTGGAGATCGCGAAGTCGAAGGATCGAACCGCAAGAATCACCTGGGTCCATGGTGATGCCACGACAGTGTCAGCGCTCGGTGCTGATCTTGCGGTGATGACGGGAAATGTGGCGCAGGTTTTCCTCACCGATGACGACTGGACATGGACGCTCCAGGGCATCCACGCCGCACTTCGTCCACGTGGCTACTTTGTTTTCGAGACGAGGCGTCCCGAACGCCAGGTCTGGGAGGAATGGGCTGCCGACGCTGCTCAGGTCATCCTCGATATCCCAGGGAGTGGACCTGTAGAGCAGCGTCGTGAGGTCACCGACGTGAGCCTTCCGTTCGTCTCCTTTCGCCACACCTACAGATTCCTGTTGGACGGCACGGTGGTCACCTCCGACTCGACACTCCGGTTCCGCAGTCGCGACGAGGTGGAATCGAGCCTGGTCACCCACGGCTATCGAGTGCTGGATGTGCGAGAAGCCCCTGATCGCCCAGGGCGCGAGTTCGTGTTCATCTCCGAGCGCACGACCTGAACCAGTGGGACAGTTCCAGAGCCCACTCACATCGATCACTGCCTGCCACGCGTCGGCGGACGGCCACGCGGCAGACGCGCAATGCGGCCTCTAACGGCAGACCACCGAGACCCCAGCGATCGTGGGAGCAGCCCATCCTACTGGCTCAGGTGGCTGAGAAACTCAGCCTCATGGCTCAGATCGAGTGAGAATAGCCCACTTCCAATAAAAAGGGACAAACACGGCAAGATCCCGTCCGATCGGAGTGATCAGGCGGGATCTCGTCAACGCGCTTCAGGCCATCTCGAGAACGGCCCACGGTGTGGCCCTGGCAGGTCAGGGACCATCCCCGCGTGCACGGGGGGCATTGGCCGACGCCCGCCCGGACGACCTCCTGGTGCCCGCGCTCGCCGCCGACCCGGCCGCCCGCCTGGCGGAGGAGCCGGGGTGTGCCACCCCGGCGCGGGGGCGGGTCGTCGTGGCGGAAGGTGGGCAGCGTGGTGGACGCCTTGATCGCTAACATGTTGAGATGACCGTATGGATGCCATGTCGGTCTTGCCGGTAGGTACGCTCTTCGGGGTCCCCGCCAGTCGCGACCTGTCCACGAGCAGGCTCGTCGTGATGGGGGTGCCGTTCGACATGGGATACCACCCCACCCGCATCGGCGCGCGTTCCGGTCCCGCGCACGTGCGGGCGCACTCGGCCCTCGTCGCCGAACACCTCGACGGGTTCGGGGTGAACCTGCTCCAGAAACTCGGTGTGGTCGACATGGGCGACGTCGACGTCCTGCCGGGCGATGTCGGGAAGAGCTTTCCCGCGATCCAGTCCGGGGTCTCGAGGATTCTTGCGGCGGGTGCGGTGCCCCTGACGCTCGGCGGTGACGGAGCGGTGACGCTTCCGCAGCTACGTGCTTTGAAGCAGCATCGTGACGATGACTTCGCCGTCATTCACTTCGACGCGCACACCGATGCCTACGATGGCATCTACCCCTACGAGTACAACAACGCCAACACCTTTGTTCACGCCGTGAACGAGGGATTGATCGACCCCGCAAGGTCGCTGCACGTGGGGATGCGCGACACGGACTACCGGGGCCATCCCGGGATCGTGGGCGTGGCCCGAGACCTCGGGTACGAGGTCATCACCATGGACGAGTTCCAGGCCATGGGCGTGCCCGCGCTCGTCGAGCGGATTCGTGCCCGGTTCGCCGGCATCCCGGTCTACCTTTGCTGGGACATGGATGTGTTCGATCCTTCGGCGGCGCCCGGTGTGGTCACGCCATCCTGGGGCGGGATCTCAGTCCGGGAGGGGCTGAGCATCCTGCGCGGGATGCGCGGGCTCGAGTTCGTCGCCTTCGACGTCAACACCGTGAGCCCACCACATGATCAGGCCGGCATGACCGGCAGCCTCGCGGCTCAGGTCGCGATGGAGTGCGTATTCCTCCTCGACGAATCCCGGCGGTAGTGGCCGGCGTCAGCCTTCGAACGCAGCGACGAACCAGCGGGTGATGCGGCTCGGGTGGGTGCTGGCGGCGCCGGCCGAGCGGACATGACAGGCCACCCTCGACCGCGGTGGCACACCCGCTCCCTGTGGTGCCTGAGCACGGGGGGCAACGCGCGGTAGGCTCCTGGCTACTGGGCCGAGGCGTTGATGTCCGCACCGGGGAGCCGAATGACAGACGTTCCAGCACTGCGTGTGCTCATGGGCTACGACGGCTCGCTGGCGGCGACTGCGGCCGTCGGCGTCGGCGCGCTGTTGTTTCCCGGCGCGCACGCCCGGATCGCCTACCTGTGGACCCCACCGTTCGCCCGCGAGGACCTGCGCCGCCGGTTGTGGACCGGCAGGTCGCATGTCAACGAGTTCGTGGAAGCCGTCGAACGCGAGGGCCGGTGGGAGGCCGACCAGATCGCCGCGGTGGGCACCACGCTCGCCCGGGCGGCCGGATGGGAAGCTGAGCCACTGGTCGAGCGCAGCTACGGTGGTGAGGGATTCAAAGTCGCCCAGCTTGCGCAGGAGCTGGACTCAGACGTGGTGCTGGTTGGATCGCGTGGCTTGAGCGGCGGCGCAGCGGTGCTGGGCAGCGTATCCGACATGATCGTGCATTACAGCCCGAAGCCCGTGCTGGTGGCCGCACATCCACTGCTCATCGCCGAACACGCCGCGCTGGCCGGCGGACCGGTCCTCATCGGCTGGGACGGATCGGCCGGTGCACACAGTGCCTTGACCGAGGTTGAACGACTGTTCCCAACTCGGGATCTGCTCCTGGTGTCCGTTAACGACGAAGGGGCGGCCGAGCAGCCGGCCGGTTTCACCGGGTCCGACACCGGCCGCCGGGTGGTTCGGCTGTCAGTGGAAAGCCGGCATGGGACGTCCGAGGGCGCCGTGGCGGACACGCTCGCCGGCCTCGCCCGGGAGCGGCACGCGGCGCTGGTGGCCGTGGGCTCCCGCGGCCGTACCACCCTGCGCGAGATTCTGCTGGGGAGTGTGGCGATGGGGACTCTGCACCGCGCTCATCGGCCTGTGCTGGTGGTGCCGCCGGCCGAGCGCCGCTCGGAGTATGTAGGCGTTTAGTCCTGCGGGACTTCTGTGGGTCTGGCCCGCTTTCCGCGACCCGCCATGCCTTCCAGATCACGATCATGTTGAGCCGGGGGTGCGGGCGGGCGCGGGTGCCGGGACGCCGCTCTGTGTCGATCATGGCACTGTTGTCGGTCGTGTTCCCGCACCTTGCCGCCGTTCGTATCGAGCGGGTGCGTCGGATGGGCGCAACCGTGCGGGTGAAGGCCGCAGCGACGGAGCCGGAGGGCGAATGCCCGGCCTGTGGGTTCGAGTCGGTGCGGGTTCATAGCCATGGAACCTACGTTGCCGTCGCGGTCGCGGTCGCGGGTGGTGCCGGAGGCCAGCGGTCGGCGGGCGGCTCCGGGAAGTGCGCCACGACCGACGGAGCTTGTGTTGAGGCTATCGTTTATTTGACTTGTTCCAGAAAAGGCGACTAGGGTTCTGGCGTGCTGACCATTGATGCCGCTGCCCTCTTGCGGGAGGCTTCACTGCGGGTGACCAGTTCGAGGGTCGCCGTGCTGAGAATGGTCGCGGACAACCCTCACGCGGACACTGACACCATCGCGAAGGCCGTCCGCCGCGAACTGGGCTCGGTGTCCACCCAGGCGATCTACGACGTCCTGCGCGCGCTCACCGACGCGGGCCTGGCCCGTCGCATCGAACCGGCCGGCTCACCCGCCCGGTTCGAGACCCGAGTGGGCGACAACCACCACCACCTGGTGTGCCGCTCTTGCGGTGCCATCGCCGACGTTGGCCGCGCGGTGGGCGAGGCGCCATGCCTCGACGCCGGGGACCCACACGGATTCGTGCTCGATGAGGCCGAGGTGACCTACTGGGGAACTTGTCCTGACTGCCTTGCACGCGACGAATGACCATGCGACGAACAACTCAACGAGGAGCGAGCTTTGCCTGAGAACAACCAGAAACCGTTGACCACGGTCGCCGGCGCGCCGGTTCCCGATAACCAAAACTCCTTGACCGCCGGTCCCCGCGGCCCGATGCTTCTGCAGGACGTGTGGTTCCTGGAGAAGCTTGCCCACTTCGACCGCGAGGTCATCCCGGAGCGCCGGATGCACGCGAAGGGCTCGGGCGCTTTCGGCACCTTCACGGTGACCAACGACATCACCCAGTACACCAGCGCGAAAATCTTCTCCGAGGTCGGCAAGAAGACCGAGATGTTCGCCCGCTTCTCAACCGTTGCCGGTGAGCGCGGCGCGGCCGACGCCGAGCGTGACATCCGTGGCTTCGCGCTGAAGTTCTACACGGACGACGGCATCTGGGACCTTGTCGGCAACAACACTCCGGTGTTCTTCCATCGCGACCCGCTGAAGTTCCCCGACCTCAACCACGCGGTGAAGCGTGACCCGCGCACCAACATGCGCAACCCCGAGAACAACTGGGACTTCTGGACCAACCTGCCCGAGGCGTTGCACCAGGTCACGATCGTGATGTCAGATCGCGGCATCCCGGCCTCCTACCGCCACATGCACGGTTTTGGCTCACACACCTACAGCCTGATCAACGCCGAGGGCGAGCGGTTCTGGGTGAAGTTCCACCACCGCACCCAGCAGGGCATCAGGAACCTCACCGACGCCGAGGCCGAGGCGCTGGTCGGCAAGGACCGCGAGTCCCACCAGCGCGACCTCTTCGACTCGATCGAGAACGGCGACTTCCCGAAGTGGAAGCTCTACATCCAGGTCATGCCGGAGGCCGACGCCGACAGCTACCGGTATCACCCCTTCGACCTCACCAAGGTGTGGTCGAAGAAGGACTACCCGCTGATCGAGGTCGGCCAGTGGGAGCTGAACCGCAACCCCGACAACTACTTCGCCGACGTGGAGCAGGCCGCCTTCAGCCCGGCCAACGTGGTTCCGGGCATCGGCTTCTCTCCCGACAAGATGTTGCAGGGCCGGCTGTTCTCCTACGGTGATGCTCAGCGCTACCGCCTGGGTGTGAACCACCATCAGATCCCGGTCAACGCGCCGAGGAACCCGGTCAACTCCTACCACCGCGACGGCGCCATGCGCATCGACGGCAACCAGGGCGCCACCCCGGGCATCGAGCCGAACTCGTACGGCCGCTGGCAGGAGCAGGCTTCCTACCGCGACCCGAGCCAGGCTGTGGGCGCCGTCGCCGACCGGTTCAACTACCGCGAGGACGACGACAACTACTTCGAGCAGCCTGGCATCCTGTTCAGAAACATGTCCCCTGAGCAGCAGCAGGTGCTCTTCGAGAACACCGCACGGGCGATCGACGGCGCCTCGCAGAAGACCATCGAGCGGCACATCGCCAACTGCACCCAGGCCGACCCCGCCTACGGCGAGGGCGTCCGCAAGGCGATCGAGGCGCTGGCGGCCGGCAAGCTCTGAGACCCTGCCACCCGCGAAGACCACCCGACGTGTTACACGGTCACGTGCAACACGTCGGGTATGGGAACGGATTTCGGCGACGCGATCAGGAAGAGTTACTCATGAGCGATGGTGAACTGACTCCGGAGCAGACCGAGCGCGTCGTGGCCATAGCCATGGATCTTGCCCGGGAAGGCAACACCGGGCAGTTGGCGGAGTTCGTCGACCACGGACTCCCCGTCGACGTGGCCGACCCGAATGCGAACACACTGCTCATGCTCGCGGCCTACCACGGACACGCCGAGACGGTGCGCGCCCTGCTTGACCGCGGCGCGAATCCGGATCTGCGCAACGCGCGCGACCAGACCCCCATCGCCGGTGCCATGTTCAAGGGTGCGGACGAGGTCGTGGCTGTGCTTCGCGAGGCGGGCGCAGACCTCGACGCGGGTACGCCGAGCGCACGGGCCGCCGCAGCCATGTTCGGCCGGGAGCACTTGCTGGCCGGCTGAACCGCCAACCATCCGGCGGGCGACCTGAGGCCAAAGACACCCCGGGGCGTGTTGCGCGACGTTCGAGATGAAGCCGCGGTACGGCCCTTGCCCTCGTGCTGGAAGCCCAGGAACAGGCGGTGGTCGCCGTTGCCCGGCACCTCGGCGAAGAAGACGATCTCGGGCCCCGGGCTTGATCGTCGCGGTGAGCGGGTTGAGGGGGTAACCGTTCTCGGACCCTTGGAGCCTCCCAGGGGTATGGCTCTTCACCTGCTGGGTGGCGTGCTCGTCATGTCCCGCACTTGCGGTGGGCGCCGCCATCGCGGCGTGCTCCTCGGCCGGAGCTCCTCCGACCGGCCCCGCCACCTTGCCCACGCCCAGGGTGCCGCCGAAGACGACGGCCAGCCCAGGACGCAGGAACCAAGCTTCGCTGCGGTGTTCATGACTGATTCGCCACTTCGTATCCGGCCTCCTCGACTGCGGCAATGATCTCCGCCGCGTCGACAGGGCCGTCACTGTCAACGGTCAGCAGCCCGGTGGCAAGGTCGACCTCGACGTTCGCGACCCCGGCCACTTCGCTGACCTCTTCCTTGACCGAGCTGACGCAGTGGCCGCAGGTCATGCCCTTGACGGTGTAGGTGGCGGTGCTCATATCGATCTCTCCTTCAATCCGGTCAGGAACGAACAAGCCTGGCGATGGCGTCGGAGGCTTCCTTGACCTTCGCGTCAGCCTCGGGGCCACCCTTCAACGTGGCCTCGGCGACGCAGTGAGCCAGGTGCTCCTCCAGCAACGAGAGGGCGAACGACCGCAGCGCACTGGTGGCCGCCGACACCTGGGTCAGGATGTCGATGCAGTACTTGTCGTCTTCGACCATCCGCTGCAGCCCACGAATCTGCCCCTCGACACGGCGCAGCCGCATCGCGTGGTCCTGTTTGCTGCCGCTGTATCCGGCCATGTCCAGCGCTCCCATCGGGTTCGTCGCCCAGAACAACACTATACCCCCCTACGGTATTCGGGTGCACTTTCCAGGCGTTCGCCGCGAGCGCCCGGTGCTGCTGCACATGAGCAGCCCGATCAACGTGGTGATCGGGCAGGACCTCGCTCCGGAGGCTCCGGCGACCGCGGCCGGGATGGTCCTCGGCGTCTCGGTCGCCCTCGGCGGGGCGCTGTACGTGGCGCTCGGCCGGCTCCAGGAGATCGCCGGACTCACCACCGGCATGACCATCGGGTTCGCGCTGGTCATCCCTGCCGCCGCAGTCGCACTGGCCGAGCTGTGGCGGGACCCGGAGGCCGGACGGTGAATCCGTAGCGCTTGACATATACCCCCCAGTGGTATTGATTAGCCGACGTCCCACATACCCCCCAGGGGGTATGCAACAACAAGACTCCTCTTCCAATAGCGATTGATCCAACCAAATACCCTACCCGGGTAAGGCATTTTGGAGTGTTCCCATGTCCGCACCATCCTCACGGCGCTGGACCGCCCTGGCCCTGATCGCCCTGGCCCAGTTCATCGTCATCATGGACACGTCGATCATCGGCGTGGCCCTTCCCCGCATCCAGGAAGACCTCGGCTTCTCCCAGGAGAACCTGTCCTGGGTGTTCAACGCCTACGTCGTCGCCTTCGGCGGGCTCCTGTTGCTCGGCGGTCGGCTGTCGGACCTGTTCGGCGCCCGCAGGTTGTTCGGTGCCGGCTGGCTGATCCTGCTCGCCGGCTCGCTGGTCGCCGGCGTCGCCCCCGAGGTGTGGGTCGAGCTGACCGGCCGCGCCGTCCAGGGCGTCGGCGCCGCCCTGATCGCCCCCTCCGCGCTCACCCTGCTGATGATGCTGTTCGGCCACGACCCCAAGGAGCTCACCAAGGCCCTCGCCCTGTACGGCGCGGCAGCTCCGGCGGGCGGCACCGCCGGCGTGTTCCTCGGCGGCGTCATCACCGAATACCTGAGCTGGCCGTGGGTCTTCTACATCAACATCCCGATCGCCCTCGTCGCGCTGCTGGCCACCGGCCCGCTCATGCCCGCCACCCAGAAGCAGCGCGGCTCCATCGACATCGCCGGCGCGCTCACCGTCACCGCCGGGCTCGGCGCTGCCGTCTACGCGGTCGTCCGGGCGCCCGAGGTGGGCTGGGGCTCGGCGCAGACCTGGCTCGTACTGGCCGGCGCCGTCGTCCTGCTGGCGGGGTTCGTCACGATCCAGGCCCGCCGCCGCGAGCCGCTCATGCGCCTGTCGATCCTGCGTACCCCGAACCTCGCCGCCGCCAACCTGACACAACTGCTGCTGGGCGGCGCGTGGATCCCGATGTGGTTCTTCCTCAACCTCTACCTGCAGCAGGTCCTCGGCTACGGCGCCTTCCCCAGTGGCGCCGCCCTGCTGCCGATGACCGTCCTGATCATGATCGGCATGATCGTGCTCGCACCGCGCGCCATCAACCGGTTCGGCCCCAAGGCCCTGACGGTAACCGGCCTTGCCCTGCTCACCGTCGGTATGGCCTGGCTCTCGCTGATCAGCCCGAACGGCAGCTTCGCCGTCGACGTGCTGCCCGCCAGCCTGGTCGCCGCCCTCGGCATGTCGCTGGCGTTCATCCCCTCCCTCGGCACCGCCATCTCCTCTGCTCGTCCCGAGGAAGGCGGCCTGGCCTCGGGCATCGTCAACACCAGCTACCAGGTCGGCAGCGCCCTCGGCCTGGCCGCGATGACCGCCGTCGCCGCCGCCAACGGCTCCGGCCAGCTGGGCAACCTGTCCGCACTCACCAGCGGCTTCTCCGCAGCGTTCATCGGAGCCGCCGGCATCGCCGTCGTGGGCGCCGTGCTGGCCGCGCTGACGCTGCGTTCCCGAGAGGCGGTGCAAGGCGAGCCCGTACAGGCCCAAGAAGCCACCCAGAACACCTGACCTACGGACGACTCGCCTGCGCTGGCCGCCGTCAGCCAGACAGCAAGCACCTCGCCAACCGCTGAGGCCACCGCGCCCCGGCTCCCGAACCTCGCGGAGCCGGGGCGCATCTGCGCCCTCATGAACTCACCCGAGGTCGTACGCGTATCTCGACCGCCAGAACCGTGTAACCAGCTGCGACCAGCCCGTCGGCCTGGGCGGTCCAGCGCGTCCTTCAGCTCGGGCGCCTGTTCTGCCAGGACATCGATGACTTCGTCCAGGTAGCGGTAGGCGGTGGAGCGTGACAGGCCGAAGCCGCGTCCGAGTTGGGATGTCGCCGCCGTCGCGGAACCCCCGGCCTGTGGCCAGGGGTTCCGTGGCCGTGCGCGGGCAATTCTCAAACGAGGCTAGAGGGCCGCTTCCTGGCGTGAGCGGCGCCTTCTGCGGATGAGCAGGAGCGAAGCTGCTGCCAGCGCGGACAGGACGATGCCGCCGGTGACGATCGTCGCTATGAGGGAGTTGTTGCCGTCCATGGTGGCGGCGACCGCTTTGGCGGTTCCTGCGGCGGAGAAGTGGATGTCGGCTTCGGCGGTGTGTTCGGTCAGTCCGCTTTCGAGGTGGAGGCGGGCGTGCCAGGGGCCGTCGGGGACGTGTTCGGTGAGGGGCGCGGTGACAGGGCCGGCGTTGCCGGGGGCGAGCGTGGTGCCTGTCCGGACCTGGTAGGGGCCTGCGGTCAGGCCGCCGTTGGTGAGTGTCACCTCGCCGCTCAGGTCGAGTGCGCGTCCTCCGGTGTTGCGCACCTGAGCCAGGACGAATTGCTGCCCGTCCGGCGCTCGTTGGGCGGTCAGCGTGTCGATGGTGAAGTCCGCGGCTGGTGGGTTATCGCCGCCGACGGACAGGTAGATCCGGACGCCGACGCGGTTAACTTGCCGGAGTCCTCCCCCGGGCGGCGGGTCTTCGGCCACCTCGGCCCAGATCATCGCGTAGCGCTCTCCGGGGGCGGCGTTCTTCGGCACGTCGATGGTCGCGGTGACCATCGAATGGGTGCGCGGGGCCAGGGTGAGCTCGTGCCGGCTTGTGCTGGTCCAGGTGGACAGGTCGTTGGGGGTGTGGCCGGGGGCGAACTGGAAGGTCCGGTCGCGAATCTCGGCTGCCGCCGAGTAGAGCGAGATGTGCTGGGGGGAGCCGGTGGTGTTGGTCACCTCGATGCGACGGTGGATGGCCGATCCCGGTTTGAGGTGGTCGACGATGTAGCGGCGGGCTCGTGAGTCGGCGCGTGCTTGAAGCGGCGCGTCGACCAGGCGGATCCCGATGCCGTTTCCGCGTGTGTGGCTCGTGGTGGCCGCCGCCGCGACGTCCGTGTGGAGCGTGGCGGTGGCCGGGGCGATGGCCCCGGCCACCAGCAGCCCGCAGAGGAGGTTGTGGATGCGCACAGGCTGTCGCTGTCTCGAGTGGGTCAGCCGACCGAGTGGGTGACGGTGCCGGTGTAGGTGCCGGCGACCTTTCCGTCCGGGATGGTGATGTTGAGCGTCGGGTTCCAGGTGGCGGTGTTGTCGCCGACGAGTTCGGTTCCGGTGAAGGCGACGCGCGGCACGTTGATGATGCCGCCGGGGCCGGGGGTGAAGGTCCCCGTCCCTGTGGTGCTGGTGGCCAGGCCTGGCGAGTAGGTGACGTTGATGTCGGGGATCGTCTCCGGCGCGGTGGCCCCACCGGTGGTGAAGTCGGTGCTGCTGACAGAGGCGCTCCAGGAGCCGTTCAGGACGCCGCGCTCGTCGGTCACCGTGACGGCGCCCATCTGCCCGGAGACGCTGGAGACGCCGGAGACCACCGAGCCCAGGTTGGACGAGTCCGGGGCGTTGATCGTGAGGTCGCCGCCGGTGATGGTGAACGTGGTGGTGGTGTCATCGGCCACTGCCGGCAGGGCGGTGGCGGCCACAAGGCCCAGGCCGGCGACTGCGGCGGCCACGGCGAACATTTTGCGCATCGTTACTCCGATGGTCAAGCGAGGATGTGAGAGGTGAGGCGATGCCGGAACAGCCGGCCCGTGGAGTGGTTCAAGGGGCCTACCGCTACGCTTCGCCTCTAAAGATAACGATGTGTAGTCAAATGATGATCAAGGGCGCGACCATGGGTTCTCCAGTGGAGATCATGGAAGTCCAGGCTCACCCTTTGCGAGGCTGATCGACGTTGGCATCCTCACCTCGTGATGCCACAGCAAAACGGAAAGCGGCCCGGCGCTGCCGGCCGGTACGCCAACAGCTGCTCAACCGCATCGACGAGCCGCTGGTGAAAGGGCTGAGTTAACGGTCGGCGGCCGGGAAATACCGGTCCAGGATGTCGGCCCACTCCGGCAGGACGACAAAACCGCCGTGGCCGTGGAACCGGCCAGCGGCGTGGATCTGCTGGACCAGCATGCCGTCTTCCGTCCACCTGGTGGCCACGTGGTCGTCGGTCATCGGGCCGGTGGCCTGGCAGGTCGGGCACAGACGGGCCTGGGTGCCGTGCTGGCCGGCGGTGTTCACCTCGGCGCGTCCGGCCGGTTACTGGTATGCAGGAGAGGCGGCACCCGACTCCCGTTGAACGGTCATATTTGCCGCGTTACCGGCAGGTTGTACGTGACACCGGTGAGGCGTTCGGACAACTGCCAGAGGCGCTGCGCCGTGACGGTGTCGTGGAGGGCGCGCTCGCGGGTGCGGCGCGTCGGTTCGCCGTGGATCTGCAGTGGCCCGTCGGGCACGATGTAGGCGCCTCCGGGCAGGTCGGGGACGGTCGCCGCGTACAGGGAGGTCTTCGCCCCCTCCGGCGTCGGGCGGAAGGCCACGCGCAGGAGCAGATGCACGGTGGCCAGGTATAGCCGTCCGCGGCCGCTGTGGACGCCACCGGTCAGCACGTTTGAACGGGTGAACCCAGGCTCGACGGCCATGCTGCGCAGCCTCAGCCCGGCGGCGTCCACCCTGCGCTGCAGTTCCATGGCGAAGTGGAGGGTGGCCCGCTTGGTCCGCCCATAGTGGAACGCCGGGCGATAGGAGCGTTCGGCGTTGAGATTGTCCAGGTCGAAGCGGGCGAAGCGGTGCGCCATGCTGCTGACGGCGATCACGCGTGGGTCGGGCGTGGCGAGCAGGTGCGGCAGGAGCAGGCCGGTCAGGGCGAAGGGGCCCAGATGGTTGACGGCGAACTGGGATTCGAACCCGTCGGCGGTCAGCGCGTACGGCACCATCGCGATGCCGGCGTTGTTGACCAGCAGGTCCAGCCGGTCGTGGTCCCACGCCGCCGCGAACTCGCGGATGGAGGCCAGGTGGGATAGGTCCACGTGGCGCAGTTCCAGGCGCGCCTGCGGCACCTCCTCCCTCATGCGGGCGAGGGCGGCCCGGCCGCGTTCGGGATCGCGGCAGGCCAGCACGACGTGGGCGCCGCGGCGCGCCAGCTCGCGGGCCGTGACGAATCCGATGCCGCTGTTGGCCCCGGTCACGACCGCGACTCGGTCGGACTGGTCGGGAATGTCGCTCAAGGTCCAAGGGGGAGGGGTGCCCATGGTTGTCACCTCACGGGGGATGCCGATACGTGCCATGGAGCATGCCCGTTTTTCGGGCGTGGCGTCGTTCATGTCCAGGATGAAGCGGCGTGATCAGTTGGTCATAGTGGGCCGTCTGATGCGCATATCGCATGTTCCGGAAATCCGCGGAGAAGGCCGGCCACATCGACGCCCTGTGCCGGCCGGGCGTGCTCAGCGTCGCGCGACGTCGTGGCCGACGGCGAGCCGGACCCGGCACGCGAGAACGACGCCGATCAGGTGCTGGCCATCTACCAGGCCGGGCTGGACACCGGCCCGGCCGGCTTCGAGACCACCGCCCCGAGCTGGGAGGGCTTCACCGCGGCCAAGCTGCCCCACCCGCGCTACGTAACCTGCGACACGAGCACCGGCCAGGTGCTCGGCCGGGTGGCCGCCTCGGCGGTCTCGGCCTGGCCGGTCTACGCCGGATTGGCCCTCGTACCGATGGACAGCCCCCGAGGGAATGCGCTGCAGTTGACCTATGATGCGGTGGAGAGGACGACCTGGGCGTGGAAAGGTCGGGGTGGCCCTGCTGGTCGCGGCGGTGACGATGGCCGGGGCCGCGCTGCCGGCGGAACGGGCCGGAGCACCGGAGATGGCCCCCTACGTCCCGGTCTGGGGCGTATTCATCCTGGCAGCCGTGGTGCTGGCCGCGACCGGTCTGGGTCTGGCTCTGGGCAAGCCCCGGCGGCATGGACGTGCGGAGCTGCGCGTGCTGTCGTGGTCATGGGTACTGACCGGGGTCATGCTCATCGTCGTCTCCATGTGGGGCTCCACAGCGGTGCTGCTGGCTCTGGCCGACACCGCGCCGGACGCCGCCAAACGGGTCGAGCTGCGACTGGACGCGGTCAAGACCGGCCTGACTGTGGGTGCCGGCGCCGCCGGGCTGGTGGCGCTGCTGCTGGGGGTGCGCCGTCAGTGGCTGGGCGAGCGCACTCAGGCCTACCAGGAATACGACGCGACCGAGAAGCGCGTGACCGAGCTGTACACCAAGGCCGCCGACCAGCTCGGACACGAAAAGGCCGCGGTGCGTCTGGCCGGGCTGTACGCCCTGGAACGCGTCGCGCAGCACAATCCCGAGCACCGGCAGACGATCGTGGACGTGATCTGCGCCTATCTGCGCATGCCTCCCGCCCTCACCGAACCCACACAGGCACAGCCTGCCCAGGACGACGACGGTCCTCCGGGCCGGACAAGGCCGGATGATCGGGAACAGGAACTCCGGGCGCTCGTCGACCCTCAGGAGCTTCAAGTCCGCATCGCGGCGCAGCGGATCCTCCGCGATCATCTACGCTGGAGCCGATCCGAGCAGTCGCCGCCCGCCACCTTCTGGCCCGGCATCGACCTCGACCTCACCGGCGCGTGGCTGGTGAAACTGGACCTGACCGACTGCCGGATGCGCTGGGCCGGATTCGGCAGCGCCACCTTCGAGGGGTTCGCCCGCTTCGACCGGGCCACCTTCGGCGGCAGGACCATGTTCGCAGGAGCCGTCTTCACCGGTACGGCCGACTGGGAGACCGCCAACTTCAAGGCGGGCTTCCAGGAGGCGCTGTTCGAGGGTGAGACGGTGTTCCGGGAAACCGTCTTCGCCCAGCGGGCCGACTTCCGGGGCGTGACCTTCACGGGCACCACGCTCTTCGATCAAGCCGTCTTCAAGGGTCTGGCCGTCTTCCGCCGTGCCCGATTCACGGCCGAAGCGCTTTTCAGCGGAGCCACGTTCGCCGGCGAGGCAGTCTTCCGGGAAGCGCAGTTCACCGGCCCCACCTCCTTCCGGGACGCCGCCTTCGCCACCGCGCCCGCTTTCTGGGAGACCCAGGTGCACGCCGCTTCCGGCGTAACGCGCAGCTGGCCCCCAGGCTGGCGCGAGGTCCCCTCCCCCGACGGCTCCGGCTCCACCCATCTCGTCGACGACGCCATCCCCGCTGATGCGCCATCCATTCCTGATAACACGGTGCCGTCAGCGAACGCACCCGGTGTGCTCGATGGGTGCTCGCACGCTCCGGACTACACCGCCGATACCCGGCACAACCCGTCACTGAAATCAGCCGAGTAACGACGGAGCAGCATCGAACAACAGTTATAGATTCGGCCCCACCGCGGTCCTGGTGGCCGAGATCGGCGAGGGCCGCCGCAGCTGGGCGCCGGTCCACATCTCGCGCTGCGCGGCGGCCATCCGCGGTTTCCATCGGATCTCCACGCGGTCGGGTCTCCCCGTCCGGTCAACTCGCCCAGGGTGCTGGTCACCGCCCGGCGATAGGCGTCTTCGATGAAGGTGGCCGACGGCCGCATCGTCGAGCTGACCGTCCAGTGCCCGAGCAGTTGCTGGATGGCCACCAGGTCCACGCCGGCGCTCGTAGTTGTGGGTGGCGCACGCCCAGGCGCAGCGCATGCGGGCTGAACCACTCTTCCTGCGGCAGTCCCTCCAGCTGCATGAGATAGCGCAGCCGGTTACGGATGGTGCCGCGATGCAGCGCCCCGCCAGACTCATCGGCGAACAGCACCGGCGAGTCGGGGAAGCGGCCGCGCACGTCGTTGAGGAACCAGCGCAGCACCAGGTCCAACCCGTCCAGCATGGGCACCCACCGCGGCCGCGGCCCGGAGGTGTGAGCGCCCTTGCCGAAGCGGACATGCAGAATACCGCTGGCCATGCCCCTCAACCGCAGTGGTCCGGCTGGGTCAAGCCGCTGCCGGTCCGAACAGGCGGTCCAAGTGGTAGTCGATGATCGCGGTGGCGGCCTCGTGGCTGCGCTGCCCGCTGAGGACACTGGAGGTCAGGCCGTTGACGAGAGCCAGAAGGCTGGCGACTTCGGTGCGCGGGTCACGATCAGGGGCGATGTCCCCGGCCTGCTGCGCGGCGGTCAACCGTACGGTGAGGAAGTTTTCCAGTCCGTTGGGCAGGGTGACCCCGACCGCGGCGAGCGCCGGATCGGTGAGGGCGGCGGTGTAATAGGCGGTCCAGGCCATAGAGTCCAGTTTGCTCTGCTCGTCGAAGGACAGGATCGTGCCGAGGACGGCGGCGAAAACGCCTCGCGGTGTCAGCTCGCCCGCGGCAGCGGCGGCCCGCTGCTTGACCCGGCGGTCCATGCGGGCGCCCAGCTCGGTGAGGCCGGACTCGAGCAGGGCCTGCTTGTTCGTGAAGTAGTACTGGACGACGCGCAGCGAGACCCCGGCCTCGGCGGCGATCTCACGCATCGATACGGCCTGCAGGCCGCGGGTGCTGGCGATGCGCAGCAGCGCCTCGGTCAACTGGCGCCGCCGCTCATCATGATCCACCTGTCGGGGCATGGCCGTTTCCTACCTGTTGTCGGTGCTGTGCTTCGGCGTTGCGATGCCGGGCCGCGCCTGGCCGGGAAAGGTGAGGATCCGCTCGGCGACCAGGTCCGGAGCCTCGACGGGCAGCGAGTGTCCGGTGCCGGGCACGATCTCCACGCGCCAGGACGGCGCGATGTCGGCCAGCCTCGCGGCCACCGCTTGCGCGTCGTGCAGCGTGCTGCGGGCGCCCAGCAGCACCTGTACGGGCACGGACAGCTCGCGTATCTGCTCGTCGGTGTAGGCGGGCGGGATGAGCACGCGCCGACGGAAGGACCAGCCGGCCCGCATCAGGCTCACCAGCCCATCCTCGCGCAGCAACCCGTTGTCCACTACGCCGGCCATGCGGTGTCGCAACCTACGAGGAAGCATGGAGGCGATGGCGCCGGCAGCGGCCCACCGGACGAACCGCCCGGTTATCGGCGCGAAGCCGCCCGGGTCCACCAGCGTCAGCGCCGCGACCCGGCCGCCCCCGCCGAGTTGCTGTTCCACCGCGGCCCATACCGCGGTCAAGCCGCCGGAAGAGAAGCCCGCCACGTGTGCGCGCTCGGCTCCGACTGCGGCCAGGACGTCGGTGAACCAGCCGCCGACCTCGGCACTGGTCGCGAGCGTCCGCCTCTGAACCGAGCGGCCTGGCTCGCCGAGCGGGTCGACGGCAAGGACCAGACGCGTGCGCGCCAGCGGCTCGATGTAGCGGTGCCAGGTCAGCGCGTTCCCGCCGGCACCGGCCACGAGGACCACGGGATCCCCCTCGGCGGGCCCGGCCCGGTGGATCCGCACGCTGCCGGCGCGGGTCTCCACGTCGATGGCGTCCACCGGCACCGGCCACAGCTCGCCGAGCACTCGGTCGTAGACGGCGTAGTACTTGTCGCGGGCAGAGTCGCTGGTGAAGGCGGACGGTCGGTCAGGAATGCGCATGATGGCCCCATCTCTCGAATGGATACAGTCGTATCCTAACGGGTGGCCGGCGAGGCCGCGACCGCAAATCACCATCGGAACTCACCCTTGCCCAGCACCTGCGAGCCGCCACCGAGAGCCAGGAAGGCTGACGGCCGATCAGTGGAGCCGCTCGCCGGGGCCCCGCACGCTGGTCACCTCGGCGATCACGCTCGGTTGCGGCAGGTGTGCGGTCGCCTCGCGCCTACCCGTTCGCGTGGGTGAGTTCGTAGCCCGCCTCTTCGACGGCGGCGCAGTGTCCGCAGGTCATGCTCGCACCATGTACTACCGGATGGCCGACGACGCCTGGCAGGCGGTGGTGCGGCAGCAGGTGGCGGGGATCGCCTCGTTCCTCGGCATCACCCGCCAGGGCCTCGATCTGGTCGGCCCCGACGACGAACGGGCTGCACGCGTCCGTCAAGCGCACGCCGCCTTCGCGTGGATGGCCAAGGTGTTCGAACAGGCCCCACCGCTGGACAAGGAGGATTCATGACTGGCCACGCGATCGTGATCGGGGGCGGCATCGGCGGTATGGCCGCCGCCGTCGCCCTGCGCCGCATCGGCTGGCAGGTGGATGTGCTGGAGCGCGTGCGCGCCTTCGGCGAGGTGGGCGCCGGCCTGTCGCAATCGCCCAACGCGATGCGCGGTTCCGCCTGGACATGGAAACCCGGCTCGACGTCACTGCGGCGTGAGCGGATCTCCGGCGGGTCAGCGCGCTGGTCCTGGCAGGATCCAACGACTAACCCGAGCCTGTGCTGCCTGCCAGTTCCGTAAGCCGGCGTTCGAGGAAGCGCCGTTCGGCGCCGCCATGCGCTACGTCAAACCCGGAGCGGAAGTCATCGCCAAGGTCACGGAGGTCCTGGCACCCCGACGCCGTACCCACTGATCAACCGAGTGGCGGCTTGCCGGAGCTATAGGAGTTCCGGGCCACGTAGCTAGGCGCGTCCGCGCGGCACTCTGGTGTGCTCGATCGCCGGCGTCCCGCACGCCGACCCGGACGGCCGCACCGTCTGGATCACCCGCCGGACGCTGGATCGCTGGAGTTCGGAATCTAGAGCTGCAGGCCCGGCGGCAGGTCTGCGTCGTCACCCAGAACGCCCTGCTCCGTCAGCGCCGGCGGTGTGAATGCCCGCCATAGCGGCCCAGCCTGGTCCTCACACGGTGGGTAGGAGGCCAAGGTAAGCAGTGCCTTGGGGTGCAGGATACGGATGAGGGAGTAGCCGGTCTCGATCACGTGCTGGGTGCGCCAGCTGGCCAGGGTGCGCGCCACCGCTGAGGGGCTGGCGCCGATCCAGGCCGCCAGGTCGGCTTGGGACAGTGGTGGTGCCAGCGCTGGGCCGTGGGGGGTGGGCCGTTCGCCGAAGCGGCGCCGCACATGCAACAGCAGCCGGGCCAGGCGCGTGGCGACGTCCAGACGGCCGCTGGTGTGCAGGGAGGCCAAGGCGTGCTGATGCTCGCCGCTGAAGATCGTCAGCAGCTGCTGAACGGCGGGCGCGCGCTTCACGCCGGGAATCACCTCGCGGGGGATCTGCAGGATGCGGCCCTTGGTCAGCACGTGCGCCCGGATCGGCGCCGTGGGGCCAAGCCAGGGCGGCGGCTCGGGAGCCAGGGCGTGCAGGGGGCTGACGACGTCGCCGGGCCCGGCGACGTCCAGGACGCTGTAGGACCCGTCGCCTTGGCCTACGCGCAGGCATACCCAGCACTCCTCCAGCGCGATGGTCAGACATTCCCCCACCGTCCAGGAGTGGTCGGTGTAGACCCAGCGCACGTCTCCGACCTTGAACAACGCCCGGCGGCTGGCAGGGGGCAGGAGGTCCCAAAGACCGGGCCAGCCCGCTGGTGCCGCTCGCGAGCCGCTTGCCCTCCTTCGGCTTCCCGCCCCGCCCGCTCTCAACATCAACATCGACATGTCGGAGGGCTCAAACGGTGTACAGCGCGATGAGAACCGCCGGGATGGCGCCCAGGATGATGGCAAAGGCCAGCAGCGCCCGTACCAGGGCGCGAGGCGCGGTGACCGCCATCCGGGTGGCGGCGTAGCCGGCCATGGCGACGATGACGATCGCCACGACCGCGCCCACGATGACCATGACCGTGGTGTTACTCATGAAGGATTACCTCACCGGTAGTCGATGTCCGTCTCTTCCGCGCACGCGTCCAGAGCCGTCCTCGCCTTTACCGGCCCCGGTCTGGACGCGCGCGCCCGTCCTCTTCGTCGAGCACTTTCACACGCATACAAGAGCGGTAAAACCCTTGCAGAGGCGACCATAGAGGTAGGGCAACACCAAGGGCCAGCACGAGAAGAACCGCGCCAACGTCACAAAAAAGCCGACCTCGACCTGCGGTAATGTGAAGCCACTATGGCGCACGACATGAAATTCGGAAGATTATTTATCATCCGAGTAGTACGGCTTTCTCCTCGGGGTTAAAGGGTTTCTTCCACTTCTTCGCAGCCTCGATGCTGAAATCGACGAGTCAGCGTTAATGGATGCGCTGATGTCCCCAACTCTTCGTCGAGCACTGGAAGCTCAGCACCCGGGAGGTGCAGGACTGGGGGTGGTAGCCCAACCCTGCGCCTCCCTCCATTCCTCTCTATCGAAACGGGCGCGGTAGGCAGCTCGCCGAGCTCCCCCGCCGTACCGCGTCGGTGGCCGCCGGCATCGCCAGCGCGGCCCGCAGCCACCGCTCCACCGCCCGCCGACTACCGCAACGCCGCCCGGATTGCCGGTCTCGCTCACGACCGCTGAGCCACCCGGTCGACCCGGGCCGCCGGGTCTGCACCCGGGCTCGTACGCGCACACCCGCGCGACTAGGCGCGTGGGCGCCAGCGCGCGCTCGCGTTCTACAGCAGCTCAGGTCAAGGAGGCGGCTAGGGCTGCGCTCGCATCAGGTAACTCGCGATCAGCAGCGCGAGGGTGACGAACCCCGCGAACCCACCGGCTCCGACCAGGATGGCCACTGCTACGGGAGCGCCTCCGAGCCAGGCCAGGCCGCCGCCCACCAGGGCTACGCAGGACCCGGACCTGATTGACAGCTACTGGGGTCGCGGGAGGAGTGGCTGCGGCGCTACACCACGCGTGGGCTGACCTTCCCACGGTGCCCGTCGCCAAGGAGGCAGCCGCTGCGCCACCCGAGGCCAGCGTGGCACCGGCCGCCAGCACGCAGAGCGCCGCGCCGGCCGCCCCTGCGCCGGCCGCCCCTGCCAGACCTGAACGATCCCAGGGCCTGGCCGCCGCTGCCGGTCAACGCCATGCCCTCCATGGCGTTGACGTTGAACTCCCCGGCTCGGAGTACAGCCCCGGGGTCGAGGAACAACGGGACAGTCATTAACGGTGAGATGGATCACGGTACAGATGGTCACCGCGAGCGCGCTGTCGCAGGTCGCCCACGCCAAGGCCGGTCCGTTGAAGCCGCCAGGCCCGAAGAAGTCGGCGTCCGCGCCGACGATGAACAGCACGGCGACTGCGGCCAGGCCGCCACGCAGCCACACCCATCCGACGCGGGCGTCAACCTCTCCGGCCACCGTTCTGACGTGCCAGCCAAGTGCTCCTACTCCGATTCCGGCCGTGGGCGCCATGTGCCGTCGAGCGGAATGCCGGCGGCCGCCGCGATCCGGTTGCGTGATTCGACCAGTCGGGTCCTCAGCGCCGCCAAGTCCACGCCCACCAGCACGCCGTCGCGTTTGACCACGCGGCCGGCGACGAGGACGGTGTCCACCAGGCCGGGATGGCCGGCGCTGACGATGGTGGCGACCGGGTCGGTGACCGGGAACACGGTCAGGTCGTCGGCGCGCAGAAGGATGATGTCGGCGTCCTTGCCGGGCGTGATGCTGCCCGTTCGGGCGTCGAGCCCGCACGACTGGGCGGCATCGACGGTGGCGAACTCCAGCAGGTCCCGGGAGCGCAGGCCGCCGTCCAGGCCGCGCTGCACGGCGAAGGCGGTACGCATCGTGGAGAACATGTCGCCGCCGACCGACGGGACGTCGTCGATGGACAGCGTCGGGCGCAGGCCAGCGGCCAACGCCCGGCCGGTCATCGGCGATCCGAATCCCATCTTCAGCTCGACGTCCGGGCTGATCGACACCGAACTGCCCGCGTCGGCGAGCATCCGCAGCTCTTCGTCGCTGATCCCGTTGGCGTGCACGAACGTGGTGGTGTCCCGCAGCAGACCGTGCGCGCGCAAATCGGCGACCGGGCGCTGCGTCCCGCCGGCGTCGATATGCAGGCTGGTGCGCAGGCCGAGTTCGGCCGCCAGCTTCAGCTCCCGGGCGACGGTGCCCATGCTGGTGTCCTCGGGTCCGCGCAGCCCCAGCGCCATGGTGACCAGGCCGTCCCCGGCCAGGTCGGAGCGGACGCGGCGGATCTCGGCGTCGACGGGGTCGGGGGTGCCCCATCCGGCGCCAAGGCAGAAGATCGACCGCCCCGGCGCGTCCCGCAGCGCGGCGACGGCGGCGTCCTCGTGCTCGTGGCTCTGCGCGACGTGGTACCAGTCCAGCATCGTGGTCACGCCGGAGTGCAGGGCCTCCAGGCGGCCGAGCAGGGTGCCCGCATAGACGTCCTCGGGCTGATAGTGGGGTTTGACCGTGCCGTGCATGGCCACCGCCCACTCGGGGAACGTCCAGTCCGCGCCGACGCCTCGGAACGCGGTCTGCCAGGTGTGGCGGTGGTTGTCGACGAAGCCGGGCATGACGATCCGGTCGGTCGCGTCGATCACCTCGGCGTCCGGCGCGTCGACGCGCTCGGCCACCTCGACGATCACGCCGTCCTCGATCAGCACGTCACCGCGGTCGAGATCGCCGACAGCCGGGTCCATGCTGACCACGGTGCCGCCAGTGAGCAGGGTCTTCATCGCATCTCCTGGAGGCTGGAGACCCCGTCCTTCAGGGCGGGGAGGAAAGCCGGAGTAATGCCATTATATCGAACACCCATTCGATATTTGGCTGATCTTGCAGTACGGTGTGCGGCCTGGCGCAGATCGTGAAGCGGGCTTACAAATACCGCTTCCGCAAACGGTCGCTCAGGTGGTCGCAGCTTCGGCGAGCACCGCGTCGGCCGCGGCGAGCGCGTCGGCGACCAAGTCGGCCGTGTCCTCCGTGCCCGCGGCCAGCCGGACCAGGCCCAGCGGAACCGATTCCGCGATCTGTTCCTCGCTGAGCATCCCGCGCCACATGGACGCCGGATGCACGGCCAGCGATTCCACGCCGCCGAGGCTGGCCGACCGGCGGGGGTAGCGCAGCCGGCCGAGGAAGGCGTCGGCCATCTCGAAACCACCGGCGAACTCGATGCCGAGCACCCCGCCGAAACCGCTCATCTGGACGGCGGCCAGCTTGTGCTGCGGGTGGGTCGCCAGACCGGGATAGTGCACCTTCGCCACTGCTGGATGCTCGTTCAGCGCCTCCGCGAGCGCCAGGCCGTTGGCGTTGTGCCGCGGCACCCGCAGCGGCAGGGTGCGCATGCCGCGCAGCAGCAGCCACGCGTCGATCGGGCCGAGCGTGGCACCGGTGAGCAGGCCGACGTCCCAGATTCGGTCCAGGATCTTCGCCGGCCCGGCCAGCACTCCGGCGGAGACGTCCGAATGGCCGTTGAGGTACTTGGTCGCGCTGTGCCAGACCAGATCGATGCCGAAGTCCGCCGGTCGCTGGTTCAGTGGAGTGGCGAAGGTGTTGTCCGCCATGGTCAGCACGTTGTGCGCGCGGGCCAGGTCTGCGACGGCGCGCAGGCCGGTGATCTGCAGCAGCGGATTGCTCGGGGATTCCACCAGGATCAGGCGGGTCTGCGGGGTCAGTGCCTTCGCGAACGCCTCCGGGTCGGTCTGGTCCACCAGGGTGGTCGACACGCCGAGGCGCGGCAGCAGGTTCAGCAGCACCGACGCCGTGCCCCCGTAGGTGGACTTCTGCCCGATGACGTGGTCACCGGCGGACACCAGGGCCAGCACGGCCGTGGTGAGCGCGGCCATCCCGGACGCGGTGACCATGGCCGCCTCGGTGTTCTCCAGTTCGGCGACGACGGTGGCGACCTGTGCGTGGTTCGGGTTGCCGAAGCGGGTGTAGAAGTCCTTGCCCCGCGGGTCGACGGCGACCTGCGCGAACGTCTCCGCGTCCTCGGCCGAGAACGTCGCCGTCTGGTAGATGGGCGGTGCCACGGCACGGCTGGGATGGACTTCGCGATCGGCGTGAACGGTGATGGTGCTCTTGCCCGGCATGGCTGGCCTTCCGTGGACCGTCGGTGTGACTCCAAGAAGCGTGGCCGACCGACGCTCCGATGTGACCGGATCTCAGCAACTTTGGCAGCAAATTGCGCTCAGAGCAGGCGCACGATTGTGGTAGCCAAGCCTTGGGAGCAATAATCTGCCGCCATGGATGAGGTAGACCGGTCGATTCTGGCCGTGCTCGAACAGCACGGTCGCATCAGCAACACCGAGCTCGCCGCCCGGGTCGGGCTGTCGCCGTCACCCTGCCTGCGGCGCGTGCGTCAGCTGGAGGAAGCCGGGGTCATCCGCGGTTACCGGGCGCTGATCGATCCCGCCGCGGTCGGCCGCAGTCTGCGGGTGTTCGCGGGTGTCCGGCTGATGCGGCACACCCGCGCGGACGTGATCGCGTTCGAGCGTGGGGTCACCCGGCTGCCCGAGGTGGTCGCCTGCCACCACATCACCGGCAACTTCGACTATCTGCTCCAGGTCGAGGTGGCCGACCTGCCCGCCTATGAGGACTTCCACGCCAACCAGTTGGCCACCCTGCCCAGCGTGGCCACGGTGACCAGCTACGTCAGTATGAAGACGCTCTCCGCCGACACCACATGACGGTCCCGTCCCGACGCCGGTGGTCCGGCGCATGGATCGCCGCGTAGCTCGGGGTCGATACTGGCAACTGTCGCGCGTTGTCGTTCCCCTAGACCCTACTGGTGACGTTCCGTGCTTCTCGGCGGCGTAGCGGTTCAGCCGCGGAACCCGCGGAAGACGCCGTCCGCATCGGCGCTCTCGGCGAACTCGCCGAAGTCCATGTTGGCGATGGAGAGGTTGGCATGAATCGTGGGGAGCTCGGAGGGGACGGCTGGTATGCGGGCGCCTACACCGCGCGGCGCCTCTGGCCGCCGTCGTCTGGCACTACCGCGCCACCGGCCAGCCCATCACCAGTGACTCATCGTTCACGACATCAAGCGATGCGGGGCCTACCCATTCAGGCTACTTCTCGGGACCTTTACGTTGTAGATCAAAGCAGAACTTGGATCCTGGTACGAGTCACGCACGACGAGTGAGCGCCAACGAAGGCAGGCCAGTTGAACATCACCGATCGCTTCGATGGCGATGAGAGTGCCGGGACCCGCCGCCCCGTGACGGTCCGACAGAGTGAGTGACGGCCGGGGCCACGGTCCAACGACGGTCCAGGCAGCGCAAAGGCCGGCCCCTCCGATGGAGGACCGGCCTCTGACCTGCTGCAACATGGTGGGCGATACTGGGATCGAACCAGTGACCTCTTCGGTGTGAACGAAGCGCTCTCCCGCTGAGCTAATCGCCCGCCCTGTGCGACACCTCGCGGTGTCGACGGGAAAACCATACCGCACTCTGGCACCCGCTGGCGAAGCGTGACGGGCCTCGGGTGAGGCGGCGGCCGGCGCGGGGTAGGGATTCGAGTGAAAGGCGGTGGTTGCCCATCGGCGTAGGGGCTCGTTGGCATACCATCGAGCTGTTCCGGTAGGCGCTCCTCGTGATCCTTTCTCCAGAAACGTTCATGATGGGGCCGACCGGGACTGGCTCGACAACTCGCAAAACCCTCGCAAATACAACCCGATTGATGCCGTTTAGCCAGGTAGATGCCTAAATGTCCAGCTGTGATATGCGTTACAGAAGGCCCCAGTAGCGGAATCTTTCCTACGGGTTTCTTCGTTCCGCGTCATAGCTCAGGACGAAGTCCGTCAGAGCAGTGAAAGCCCCGAAGAGGGGACCTACGACGAAAAGGTTTGGCTGACGATGAACAGCACCACCGTCTCCGCCGAGCTTGGCCTTCGGCTTGTGGTCCCCGACCGTACTACCGTCCCCCTGCTCGCCGGACTGAGCTACACAGCCGACGACCCGTACGCCATCCGCATGGCCTTCCACGTAGGGAACGACGAACCGGTCGAGTGGATCTTCGCCCGCGAGCTCCTCACCGTGGGCATCGTGCGGCGTGTCGGCGACGGCGACGTGCAGGTCTGGCCCGCACGCGCCGACGGCGAGCGCACCCTGCACATCAGCCTGACGTCACCGTTCGGGCAGGCGCTCTTCGAGGTCCCGCTCGCCCCGCTCACCGAGTTCCTCCATCGCACCTACGAGAAGGTGCCCGCGGGCCGCGAGGTCGACTTCATGGACCTCGACGCCGAGCTGACGAACATGCTCTGGCCGTCCTGACCTACTTCGGAAGCGAGTCCAGCGCCCGGCGCATCCGGGCGATCTCGATGCTCTGACCCGAATACACGTCCCTGGCCAGCATCCGCATGGCCTGGTCACGGCCGTCGGCCAGTTGCTCCCCCGCCATCTTCAGCGCGCCCTCGTGATGCCTGATCATGAGCTCCAGGAACATGCGGTCGAAGGCCGTGCCCCGGGCCGCGCGCAGCGCGTTCATCTCCTCCAGCGTGGCCATGCCGGATCCGGCCGGGCCGTGCGCGTGGTCGGCGGGCACCGGGCGGCCGAGGGCCGACAGCCAGGATGACATGAGGGTGATCTCGGGCCGCTGGGCGACCGCGATCTGCTCGGCGAAGCGCCGGATGCCGGGCGTGGTCGTCCGCTCGGCGACCAGGCCGGTCATCTCCAGTGCCTGCCGGTGATGCGGGATCATGCCCTCGGCGAATCGGACATCGGCCGCCTCCGGCTTCGTGACGCCCTGGCCGATGCGTTCGCCGGGTGTGGCCGTACGTGCCGGACTACCCGGACCCTGTGGGACGATCACCGGTGCGTCGGTGCCGATCGGGGCCGGCCGGTCCGGCTCCTGAGCGCAACCGGCCAGTACGAAAATCGCCACAACCGTGACAATTGGCGTGCGCGATCGGAATCGTACTGACATAGCTTCCATACTGGGCCACAAGACTAGGGGTGCGTGCGTGATCTCTGCGAAGGTACGGGGGGCGGCGTTGTGCGCGGTTTTTCTGCTGGTTGCCGCGTGTGGTGGAGGGCCGGGAGCGGCCGAGCCGACGTCGCCGGGCACCGGCACGGCGCCTGAGACGGGCAGCCCCGCCGCCGAGGGTGACGTGATGACGAGCGACAACGTCAAGCTGGTCGCCAATCTGCCACGCACCGCCCCGCTCAACAACGAGATGGACTGGAACACCGACCTGGCGTTCCAGGGTGACTACGCGTTCGTGGGCAACTTCGGCGGGTTCTCGATCTACGACATCAGCGACCCGACCGCGCCCAAGACGGTCAGCCAGGTCGCCTGCCCGGCTCAGCAGAACGACATCTCGGTCTACGGCGACCTGCTGATCCTGTCGGTCGACCAACCGCGCAGCGACGAGACCTGCGCCTCGACCGAGACGCGCGCCTGGGAAGGGCTGCGCATCTTCGACATCAGCGACAAGAAGAACCCGCAGTACGTCTCCGCGGTGCGCACCGACTGCGGCTCGCACACCCACACGATGGTCCCGAAGGGCGAGACGCTCTACGTGTACGTCTCCTCCCCCGGCCCCGAGCCGGACTCGACGACCTGCCCCGAGCCGCACGAGGTCATCCAGGTCGTGAAGATCCCGACCGACGACCCCAAATCGGCGGCGATCGTGTCCAAGCCGGACATCTTCCCCGAGCAGCAGCGAGGCGCGGCCGGGTGCCACGACATCACCGCCTACCCGGAGAAGAACCTGGCCGCGGCCGCCTGCTTCGGCGACGGCGTGCTGCTCGACATCTCCGACCCGGTCCAGCCCAAGGTGCTGCAGCAGATCCGCGACGAGGCGAACTTCCAGATCTGGCACTCGGCGACCTTCAACAACGACGCGACCAAGGTGGTCTTCGGCGACGAGCTGGGCGGCGGCTCCCTGCCCACCTGCGACAGCCACACGCCGCAGACCAAGGGCGCGAACGCGATCTACGACATCGTCGACGGCAAGCTGGAGCGGCGCGGCTACTTCAAGATGCCCCGGCAGCAGCAGAAGAACGAGAACTGCGTGGCCCACAACGGCTCGCTGATCCCGGTGCCCGGCAAGGACGTCATGGTGCAGGCGTGGTACCAGGGAGGCGTGTCGATCTGGGACTTCACCGACTCGTCCGCGCCCAGGGAGATCGGCTACTTCGAGCGCGGCCCCTTCGAGGAGGACGGCGTGGCGGGGTCCTGGTCGGCCTACTACTACAACGGCTACATCTACTCCAGCGACATCCGTAAGGGCCTGGACGTCATCTCCATCGACGATCCCCTGACGGATCCCGCCAAGAAGGTCAAGATGAAGGACTTCAACGTGCAGACGCAGCAGTCCTACTGAGGCGCCTGGATCGTCCCGGTCCGCCACTTGCCATAGGTGGTCGTGAACGACGAGGTGACACGGGTATTGGAGTTGAGCGCACGCCAGGAGAAGTCGAACAGGACCGGTCTGTCATGCGCATCCAGCCGCAGCTTCCAGGTGATCTGGCTGTCGCCGAGCTGCTCCGAGGTCCACCCTCCGGTGATCTCGGACAGCTTGTCCTGTACGACCGCGGGGGCCGTGTCGGCGACCAGAGACCCGGAGTAGACCCGCTCGGCGCCGCTCACCCGGGGCGTGAGGTTGATGAGGTCCAGCATGACGCCGATCCCGCTGGTCACCGGCACCATCGTGGCGAACTCGAACGCGGCCGAGTCCTGCTCTCCGGTCACCCGCCGCCCGTTGAGGTAGGTCGCCTGGTCGTCCGCCGTCTCGATGAACACCACCTGGGCGGTCTCGCCTTCGGAGGAGGCCCGCATGCTGAAGTCGGTCGCGATCATGCCCTTGGTCCCGTAGGCGAGTTGGCCCTTCGCCGTGCCGTAGAAGGCGCTCTGGCTCAGGCCGCCGTCGTAGGAGAAGTCGGCCATCGAGGTGACGGTGACCGCGGCCTCGACTGCGGCGACCAGCGCCGCCGGTCTGGCGGGCGGCGGGCTGGCGGGCGGCTGTTCCGTCTCGGTCGCGGACGGGCGTGACGTCCCCGCGGAGGGACTCGGAGTGACCGAGGGCGGCGGGGTGGTCGCGGTGCCTGCCGGGGAGTCACCGGGTGCGCCGAGGACGGCCTGGCGCCACAGCAGCGCGCCGGTCACCGCCACCGCCGCGGCGGCGGCCCCGGCGCCGAGGAGCACGCTCCGGCGCGAGACGCGCGACGAGCCGGCCGCCGTGGCGCCCCGCCTGAGGACGTCCACCTCGCCGCCGGGCCGGTCCTCCCCGAGCAACTCCAGCAGCACGTCACGGGCGGCGGGCCGCTCCGCCGGGTCCTTGGCCAGGCTCCGGGCGACGACCCCGCGCAAGGGCTCGGCGAGCCCGGTCAGGTCGGGCTCGGCCCGCATGATCCGGTAGGCCACCGCCGCGATCGTGTCGCCGCCGAACGGCGGGCGGCCGGTGGCGGCGAACACCATGGTCGAGCCCCAGGCGAACACGTCGGCGGCCGGGCCCGCCGGCTCGTCGGCGAACTGCTCCGGAGCCATGTAGGGCGGTGTGCCGACGAGCCCGCCGCGGGTGGCGGTGAGCCCGGTCAGCCGGGCGATGCCGAAGTCGATGACGCGCGGCCCGTCGGGCGCCATCAGCACGTTGGCGGGCTTGAAGTCGCGGTGCACGACGCCCGCCCGGTGGATCGCGGTCAGCGCGGTGGCCGTGCCGATGGCCAGCCGGGTCAGGGCCGCGCCGCCCAGCGGGGCGACGGCGGACAACGGCGGGCCGTCGATGTATTCGCTGACGACGTACGGAGGGTCGTGGTCGAGGTCGGCGGCGATCACCCGGGCGGTGCAGAACTCGGCGACCTGGCGGGCGGCTGCCAGCTCCCGGGCGAAGGAACGGTCGATGCCGCCCGTCATGACCTTGATCGCCACATGTTCGCCGCCCGGAGCCTCGCCCAGGTAGACCACGCCCTGGCCGCCCTCGCCGAGCCTGCCCACGATGGTGTGATCGCCTAATCGCCCGGGGTCTCCCGGGCGAAGCCCGCCGGCAGCCAACTGAGCCTCACCTTCCACGAAAAAGTGCGGCCACGGTATCTCAGGGGTTGAGGTCGGCGGCGGAGCGTTCGGCGAAGATCCGCATCGCCTTGGCGGTGATCGGGCCGGGCGCGATCGGCAGCTCGGTCTCGTCGACCAGCCTGATCGGCTGGACGTCGCGGGTGGTGGAGGTGAGGAACGCCTCCTCGGCCGTGTAGAGCTCGGCCAGCGGCACGTCGACCTCCTCGCCGCCGCACCACTCGAGCACCAGCGCCCTGGTCACGCCGGCCAGGCAGCCGGACTCGAGCGTCGGGGTGAGCAGCCGGCCGTCGCGGACGACGAAGATGTTGGAGCCGGTGCCCTCGCAGAGGTCGCCCGCCAGGTTGCCGAAGATCGCCTCGCCGCCGCCGCGGGCCTTGGCGTGGGCCAGTGCCTTGGCGTTGTCGCCGTAGGAGGTGCTCTTGACCCCGGACAGCGCGCCCCGCTCGTTGCGCGGCCAGGGGACGACGGCGACGTTGGCGGTGCCGGGGAACGGCTTCTGCTCGTCGACGATCACCACGGAGGTCGTGCCCTGGTCGCCCCGGTCGGAGCCGAGCGGGCCCGGGCCGCTGGTGTAGGTGATGCGGATGCGGCCGAGCGCCCAGTCGGGCGCGGCGTCCAGGCACTTGCCGACGCCGTCGGCGATGGCCTCGACGTCGGGTTCGGGCAGGTCCATGCGCTGGGCCGAGACCTTGAGCCGGTCGAGGTGCCGGGTGAGCGCGAACGACCGGCCGTGAACGATCTTCACGGTCTCGAACACGCCGTCGCCGACCATCAGGCCGTGGTCGAACACCGAGACCGTGGCCCGCGAGGGGTCGATCAGTTCCCCGTTGACCCAGACAGGGATAGTCATCAATTGCCTCCTGAGGATGCCAGTGAGATGAGCCTGGACGCTTTCAGCTCGGTCTCCAGCCATTCACGCCCGGGGTCGCTGCCCCACGTGATGCCCGCGCCCGTGCCGAACCGGATCTCTCGAGCGGAGATCCAGAAAGTGCGGATGCCCACGGCCAGCGCCGCCCGGCGACGGTCGGCGTCGACCCAGCCCACCGCCCCACAGTACGGCCCCCGGGGCTCCGCTTCGAGTTCATTGATGATGCGCAAGGCGGATGATTTGGGCGCTCCGGTCACGGAGCCGGGCGGGAACGTGGCCGCGAACAGCTCCGGCCAGCCCGCCCCGGGCGCCAGCCGGGCTCGTACGGTCGAGACGAGGTGGACCAGGCCCGGATGCTCCTCCACCGCGCAGAGCTCCGGCACCTCGACGGAGCCGACGGCCGCGACCCTGCCGAGGTCGTTGCGGACCAGGTCGACGATCATGACGTTCTCGGCGTAGTCCTTCTCCAGGAGGTCGCCGGCGGTGACGCCGGTGCCCTTGATCGGCCTGGACTCCACCACGTCGCCGTCGCGCGACAGGTAGAGCTCGGGCGAGGCCGACACCACGCTGAGCCCGGGCACCTGGATCACGGCGGAGTAGGGGGCCGGGTTGCCGGCGGCCAGGCGGGCGGCCAGCGCCAGCGGGTCGGCGTCGTCGGAGACGGGCGCGGTCAGCACGCGGCACAGGTTGGCCTGGTAGACCTCGCCCCGCTCGATGTGGTCGCGGATGGCCCGGACGCCGCGCTCGTAGGCGGCCCGGTCGAGCGAGCTGCGCCACCGGCCGGGGCTCGGGCCGCGCCAGGGCCGCCGGGGCTCGGGCAGCGGCGCGGGACGTACGCGGTCGAAGCGGGCGCACGTCACCTTGCCCTCGTAGTCGACCACGACAGCCCACCAGCCCTCGCCGTCGAGGGCGGCGAGGTCGGTCGTGAGGTCGCGCAGGCCCGTGGCGAGAAGACCGGCTACATGGGCGAAACCGTCGAGCACGCCTCCCATTCTCCCAGCAACCTGACGAACTCCAGCGCCGCCGGAAGTGGTGTTCGCGGCAGTGCCGCGTAGACCCTGCGCGCGGGAGTCCGTCCCCGCAGTGGCCGCAGCACCAGATCGGCGGGAACGGCCCGCGCCGCCAGCTCCGGCACGAGCGTCACCCCGAGTCCGGCGGCGACGAAGCCGAACTTGCCCGTCCATTCGGCCACCCGCAGCCCGGTGCGCGGGGTGAACCCGGCCGCGGCGCACGCGGTCACCAGCAGCGTCGGCTGCCCGCCCTGCGCCGCCTCGATCCAGCTCTCCTCGGCCAGGTCGCGCAGGTCGAGGGTGTCGTCCCCGGCCAGCGGGTGCGTGCGCGGCAGCGCGACCAGCAGCCGGTCGTCGCGCAGCGGCACGATCCGGCCGCCCTCGACCGGCAGCCCCGACGGATAGTCGCTGATCACCGCGACGTCGAGGGCGCCCGCGTCGAGCAGCTCCATCAGCCGTCCGGTCAGCCCCTCGACCAGCCTCAGCTCGACCTCCGGGCGCCGCTCGGCGAAACGCCGCAGCGCGCCCGGCACGAGGTCGACGTTGGCCGTGGCGAACGCGCCCACCCGCAGCGTGCCGCCGCTGCCGCCGTGGATGGCGGCCAGCTCCTCACCCGCGCGTTCGAGCCGGTCGAGCACGGCCACGGCGTGCCGGTGCAGCGACACTCCCGCGGGTGTCAGGCGTACGCCTCGGGCCAGGCGCTCGAAGAGCGGCCCTCCGGCGGCGCGCTCGAGCGTGGCCACGCGCCGGGAGACCGCCGACTGGGTGTAGCCGAGCAGCTCGGCGGCGGCGGTGAACGACCCGCTCCTGGCCACCTCGTCGAGGAGGCGGAGCGCGCCGGCGTCCAAGGCATTCACATTAATCATGGCTGGCATGCAATCTAGTCGTTGGTGGAATACCACGCATCCCGCTTCAATGAGGCACGTGATTGCATTTCTTGGACAGGGACGCATGGGCGTCCCCATGGCCCGGCGGCTCGGCGAGGCCGGGCACGAGGTGACGGTGTGGCGGCGCGGCACGGGGGTCTCCGTCGCCGAGGCAGTGGCCGGGGCCGACCTGGTCATCACCATGCTGCGCGACCCCGCCGCGGTGCGCGAGGTGCTGGCGGCGGCGCTGCCGGGCCTGCGGCCGGGGGTGACGGTGGTGGAGATGTCGACGATCGGGCCCGAGGCCGTGCACGAGCTGCGCGCGCTGCTGCCCGCGGCGGTCGGGCTGGTCGACGCGCCCGTGCTGGGCAGCGTCGGCCCGGCGGCGGAGGGCACGCTGACCGTGCTGGCCGGAGGCGACGTGTCGGGGTGCCGGGACGTGCTGTCGGTGTTCGGCGCGGTGCGCGAGACGGGGCCGCTCGGGTCGGGCGCGGCGCTGAAGCTCGCCGTCATGAGCGCGCTCGTCCCGGCCCAGGTGCTGCTCGCGGAGACCTTCGCGTACGGCGAGGCGCACGGCGTGTCCGGCGAGGCGCTGGCGGACGTGCTGGCGGGCACCCCGCTGGGCGCCCTGTCGGAGCGGCTGCGGACTCCCGCCGGGCAGACCCGCTACGCGCTCGGGCTGGCGGCCAAGGACCTCGCGCTGGCCGCCTGGGACGGGGCGACGCTGGCCACGGCCGCCAGGAAGCGCCTGCAGGAGGCCGAGACGGCCGGGCTGGGCGACCGCGACCTGACGGCGATCGCCGGGCAGGTCATGGGCCGGCCCGCGCGCCGGACGGTCCCGCTCAACCCGCCCACCGTGCCCGCGACCAACGGCGCCTACTCGCACGCGGTCCGGGTCGGCGACATGCTGTACGTCTCGGGGCAGGCCGCCTTCGACGAGCGCGGCGACGTGGTCGGCGAGGGCGACATGGCCGCCCAGTCGGAGCACATCTTCCAGTGCGTGTCGCGGATTCTCGCCGACCAGGGGGCGATGTTCGAGGACATCGCCTTCATCAGGTCGTACGTCACGGACATGGACAACCTGATGGAGTACCGCCGGGTGCGCCAGAAGTATCTCACCGGCCCGCCCCCGGCCAGCACCACCGTGGAGGTGTCCCGGCTGTTCAAGCCGGGACTGCTGCTGGAACTGGACCTGATCGTCGCCCTGCGCTGACCCGGTCAGGCGAGGGGGCGGCGATCCCCTCGCCTGATCTACGCGAGCGGGCCGGTGACCGATTCGGCCGCCGCGACCACCGAGCCGTCGGCCACCAGGCGCACGGCCGACTCGATCTCCGGAGCGAGGAACCGGTCGGGGCCCGGCCCGGGAACGGCCTCGCGCAACGCCTTCACCACCGCCGCCGTCGCCGGGGCGGGTCGCAGGGGGGCGCGCAGGTCGAGCGCCCGGGCGGCGGTGAGCACCTCGACCGCCAGCACGCGGGTCAGCCCGTCGACCGATCTGCGCAGCTTGCGGGCCGCCGACCAGCCCATCGAGACGTGGTCCTCCTGCATGGCCGAGCTGGGGATCGAGTCGACGCTGGCGGGCACGGCCAGCCGCTTCATCTCGGAGACGATGGCCGCCTGGGTGTACTGGGCGATCATGTGGCCGGAGTCGACGCCGGGGTCGTCGGCCAGGAACGCGGGCAGGCCGTGGTTGCGGGCCACGTCGAGGAAGCGGTCGGTGCGGCGCTCGGACATGGAGGCGAGGTCGGCGGCCACGATCGCGAGGAAGTCCAGCACGTACGCGACGGGGGCGCCGTGGAAGTTGCCGTTGGACTCGACGCGGCCGTCGGCGAGCACCGCGGGGTTGTCGACGGCGCTGGCGAGCTCCCAGCCGGCGACGTTGGCCGCGTGGGCGATCGTGTCGCGGGCGGCGCCGGTGACCTGCGGGGCGCAGCGCAGGGAGTAGGCGTCCTGGACCCGGGTGCAGGCCTCGGGGTCGCGATGGCTCTCCATCACTCCGGAGTTTTCCAGAATTTCCACCATATTGGCGGCCGACAGGGCCTGGCCCGGTTGCGGCCTGAGCGCCTGCAGCTCGGGGGCGAAGACGCGGTCGGTGCCGAGCAGGGCCTCGACGCTCATCGCGGCGCTGACGTCGGCGGTCCGGACGAGCCTGGTCAGATCGTGGATGGCGAGGATGAGCATGCCGAGCATGCCGTCCGTGCCGTTGATCAGCGCGAGGCCCTCCTTGGCGGCCAGCTCGACGGGCTCGATCCCGGCCTGCTTGAGCGCCTCGGCCGCGGAGACGAGCTGCCCGGACGCATCGCGGACGACGCCCTCGCCCATGAGGGTGAGCGCCACGTGCGCCAGCGGCGCCAGGTCTCCGGAGCAGCCCAGGCTCCCGTACTCGTGGACGACCGGCGTGATGCCCGCGCTGATCAGCGCGGCCAGGGTCTTGGCGGTGGTCGGCCGGATGCCGGTGTGGCCGGTCGCGAGAGTGTGCAGGCGCAGCAGCATGAGCGCGCGCACCACCTCGGTCTCGACCTCCGGCCCGTTGCCCGCCGCGTGCGAGCGCACGAGCGAGCGCTGGAGCTGTGCGCGCAGCGCCGGGTCGATGTGCCGGGTCGCGAGCGCGCCGAACCCGGTGGAGATGCCGTAGGAGGGCGTCGCGCTCTCGGCCAGCTCGTCCACCCGCTGCCGCGCCGCCGAGACGGCCGCCATCGCGTCGTCGGTCAGGCGCACGGCGGCGCCGTGACGGGCCACCCGGATGACGTCGTCGAAGGTCAGGGGTTCCGGTCCGACGTTCACGACCTCGATGTCGCGCATGAGCTTCACTCCCGCTTAGGTAACTGGCGTATGCGATGTTAGCTCCTTACTGGAGAACAGCTTCGCCAGCCCTCCCCTTCCCTCGTCCGTGAGGACCACCGCCCTCGGAACCGTCCCCCGGACGTACCAGCCGCGCTCGAGGAGCACGCCGGTCAGAGCCGCGCCGAGGGCCCCGCCGAGATGCGATCTACGCTCGGTCCAGTCGAGGCATTCGGGCGCGAAGCGCCGCCTGGCCCGGCGGGCCGCGGCCACGTCCACGCCGAGCCCCGACAGCAGTCGTTCCCCCTCGGCGGTCAGCTCGCCGTCCCGCCAGTGGCCGCCCTCCCTGAGCCGGTCGAGCAGCAGCACGCCGGCCCGTCCGGCCAGGTGGTCGTAGCAGGTGCGCGCCTCCTCCAGCAGGCGCGCCTGCCGTGACTGGCGCAGGGACCGTACGGGAGGCCGGGCGCTCATCCGGGCCAGCACCTCCAGCACCTCGGCGACCTCGTGCCCGGCCAGGCGGTAGTAGCGGTGGCGGCCCTGCCGTACGACGTCCACGAGCCGGCCGTCGAGCAGGCGGGACAGGTGGGCGCTGGCGGTGGCCGCGCTGACCCCGGCCAGCCTGGCGAGCTCGCCGGCGGCGAGCGCCCGGCCGCCGAGCAGGGCGGTCAGGATGGCGGCCCGGGTGGGGTCGGCGATGAGCGCCGCCACCGGGGCGATGTCGGCGTCGCGTGCGACGTGCTCCACTCCCATGTTCCGACGCTAACGCACAGACGTTTCGCCACCGGTCTAAGCGTCTTTGCGCGCCCTTGACAGGCAACCGATAGGTTGCTTGAATCCCCATATGCATCCAAACGGTTGCCCGATCCGGTGAGCTCCATGGACGCGGTGTTCAAGGCCCTGGCCGACGCCAGCCGCCGCCAGCTGCTCGACAGCCTCAACCGGCGCAACGGCCAGACCCTGCGCGAGCTGTGCGCGGGGCTGGACATGTCCCGGCAGGCCGTGACCAAGCACCTGTCCGTGCTGGAGACGGCCGGCCTGGTGGAGACGGTCAGGCGTGGCAGGGAGAAGCTCCACTACCTGAACGCCGCGCCCATCAACGAGATCGCCGAGCGGTGGATCGACCGCTACGACCGCGAGCGGGCGCACGCGCTCGCCGACCTGAAACGAGCCCTGGAGGGCACCGCCATGTCCGAGACCACGTTCGTCTACATCACCTACATCAAGACCACCTCCGAGCGGTTGTGGGAGGCGCTGACCAACCCGGCGTTCATCAGCCGCTACTTCGACGACTCGGGCCCGAGTTCCGACTGGACGCCGGGCGCCCCGATCGCCTGGAAGGCCGACACGGGCGGCGAGTTCAAGGACTGGGGCCAGCGGGTGCTGGAGGCCGAGCCCGGAAAGCGGCTCTCCTACACCTGGCACAACTACGAGCAGGAGCTGGCCGACATGTTCGGCTGGAGCGACGAGAAGCTCGCCGAGCTGAGGAAGGAGCCGATCTCGACGGTGTCCTTCGAGATCGAGCCCGCCGGCCAGGGCACGGTCAAGCTGACCGTGACCCACGACGGCTTCGCCCCGGACAGCGAGATGCTCAAGGGTGTCAGCCAGGGCTGGCCCGGCATCCTGTCCAACCTCAAGACCCTGCTGGAGTCGGGCGAGACCCTGTCCTTCGGCTGACGCCCCAAGTCCTCCGGCTGACGCCCCGAGTCCTTCGGCTGACGCCCCGAGTCCTTCGGCTGACGCCCCGAGTCCTCCGGCTGACGCCCCGACACCGTCCGGCCGGGCCCGCCCCGGATCTCCGGCCCCCGGCCACGCCGGACGAACGGCCCGGCGGGCTCCTCGGTGTGGCCGGGGATCCGGCACCTCCTCGCGGGGAGCTCAGGCATTAGGCTCCGAGGGGCGACAGGGCGATCGAGCGGGAGTTCTTCCGATGGCAGCAGCAGACGGCGTGGCGCTGGTGACCGGCGCGTCCCGCGGCTTAGGTGCCGTGATCGCGCGGCGGCTGGCCGCCGACGGATGGGCGGTGGCGGTCAACTACCACTCCGACGCCGAAGGGGCCCGCCGGGTGGTGACGGAGATCCGCGACGTCGGCGGCACCGCCGAGGCGTTCGGCGCCGACGTCACCGACGAGGCCGCGACGGCCGAGTTGGTCGCGCAGGTGGCCGACCGGCTCGGCCCGGTGAAGGCGCTGGTGCTCAACGCGACCGGCCCGCAGCCGGCCATCGCCGTCGAGGACCTCACCTGGGAGGCGCACCTCGACCAGCTGCGCTTCTTCGTCAAGAGCCCCACGCTGCTCGTGCGGGCCGTCCTGCCCGGGATGAAGGCCCTCGGCGGCGGCCGGGTGATCCAGATCGGCTCCGACATCGTCGACCGCCTCGTGCCCGGCATGTCGGCCTACGTCGCGGCGAAGGCGGCGCAGTTCGGGCTGACCCGGTCGTGGTCGCGCGAGCTCGGACCCCACGGCGTCACGGTCAACCTCGTCGCGCCCGGCTGGATCCCGGTCGAACGGCACGCCGACGCCGGCCGGGACGAGCTCGACGCCTACCGGGCCGAGGTGCCGCTGCGCCGGATGGGCACGCCCGACGACATCGCGGCCACCGTGTCGTTCGTCGCCTCCGACGCGGCCGCCTTCATCACCGGCGAACGCATCACCGTCAACGGCGGCCACAGCTAGATTTCTTCTAGATTTCGTCGTGCCTTCTCGTGCCTCACGAAATGGCCTTGGAGCTCAGCCTGCCGACATTGGTGGATGGGCCCCACAGCGCATGCGGGCTTCATCCGGCCACTGCCGGCGCACGAGTCGCGCCAGCACCCGCTTCGCGTCGGCGAGCTGGGATGGCAGGGCGACAGCGTGCCGAGACCGCCACCACCACGCCGCCGAGCCGACCACCAAGGGGGCGGCTGTGAGAGGAATCGATATCAGTTGAGCGACGTTAGCTGCCGTCTGCTCCCCAGGGGCGGTCGGCAGCGCTGCTCGCTTGCGCGAGGATCCGCTCGTGAAACTCGGTTCGTCAGCGATTCGTGCTCGTTGAGCGACCTCCGGGCCCGGGCGAGCCCCGAACACCGGCACATTTAGCCGCCGGCCCGAGCGATTCGCGGCCACGATCGCCCCATGACAGACAATCCCGCTCATCTCATCACCGAAGCGGTCGACCGATGCCTCGCGCTCGCCGCGACCTGGCCGGCCTGGGACGGCAGGCCGATCATGACCGACGGCGCCAACGTGTGGACCCCGTCGAAGGCGGCCCGCCGCATCCAGGACCACCTGGTCGACCACCTGGCCGAGGTGGAGGCGCTGCTCGCCGGCGCCGTCCCGCAGCCCGACGCCTGGCACGGCCGGATGGTGACGCTGGAGTCCGACTGGGCTCGGTTCACCGAACTCGACCTCGACGAGGCCCGCTCCCGCTGGACCAGGCTCGGCCAGGCGTACCTGAACCGCTACGCGACGGCGCCCGACGCGTGGGACGTGCCCCGCGATCCCAACTGGACCCTGCGCCAGATCGCCGAGCACGTCGCCGGGATCACCTGGTATGCCGAACAGGTCGGCGACCTCCGGTTTGGGGACTCGGCCAGGATTCGCTAGAGTTCTCTCGTCACCGCAATCGCGGCGGCGACGCGGAAGTGGCTCAGTGGTAGAGCATCACCTTGCCAAGGTGAGGGTCGCGGGTTCGAATCCCGTCTTCCGCTCTGAGCTTCCGGCACGGTGGAGTGGCCGAGAGGCGAGGCAGCGGCCTGCAAAGCCGTCTACACGGGTTCAAATCCCGTCTCCACCTCGAAGGACGATTAGCTCAGCGGGAGAGCGCTTCCCTGACACGGAAGAGGTCACTGGTTCAATCCCAGTATCGTCCACCATGTGTTTACGCAGGTCAGAGCACGTTTCTGGCCTGCGTTTCCGGTTTCCCGGCAGGAAGTCCGCCGCCACCGCCCCCGATCCCACCGGATGCCCCGGCTCCGCGCTCGTGATCGCTGCCGAGCCCGTAGCATTCGGCTGTCCGGACGAGGAAGGGACGCCGATGAGCGTGCAACTGGGCGTGTGGCCACAGGACGTGCCGCTCACCCTCCAAGCCCTGGCTCAGGACCTGGGCGCGGCGACGAGCGGCGAGCTGGTTCTCGGCTTCGGCCCGGACCTGGAGATGATCGAGAGCCCCGAGACCTCCTCTGAGGAGATCATGGAGCCGCACCCGGCGGTGGCGGGCTTCTACGCCGAGCTGACCGCGCGCCTCCCCGACCTGACCGAGGACAACTACCTCTGCTCCCCCTGGGCGGAACCACTGACCATCGGCAGGCACGCGGTGCTGATGAGCGTCGTCTTCTCCCGTGTCGCCGAGGTCTGCCGCCTGGTGACCGACCTGGCCGACCGGCACGACCTGCACTGCTTCGCCCCTCGCGACCTGCCACTTCGCCCGGCTGGGCCCGGGGCGGGGCCGTGATGGACGAGCGGCGGGTGGTGCGGGTGTCCAAATACCTGGCCAAGCACCTTCGGCACCAGCCGGAACGGATCGGCATCACCCTCGACGCGCACGGCTGGGTGGAGGTGGACGTGCTGCTGGAGGCCGCCGCGGCGCACGGCTTCCCGATCTCCCGCGCGGAGCTGGAGCGGGCCGTCGCCGACAACGACAAGCGCCGGTACGTGATGGAGGGCGGGCGGATCCGGGCCAGCCAGGGTCATTCGGTCCGCGTCGATCTGGACCTGCCGGTGACCGAGCCGCCGCCGGTCCTGTTCCACGGCACCGTGGCCCGGAACGTGGACTCGATCATGGCCGAGGGACTGCGGCCCATGAAGCGCCACCACGTGCACCTGTCCCCCGATCCGGAGACCGCGACCCGGGTGGGCGCCCGGCGCGGGGCGCCCGTCGTGCTCGTCGTCGACGCCGCGGCGATGCACGCCTCAGGACACCTGTTCCGGTGCAGCGCCAACGGTGTCTGGCTCGTCGACCACGTCCCGCCCGCTTTCCTGCGGGTGGCGGAGAGCCGGTTCGGGCCTCAGGGCCCCAGAAGTCAATAGTTCGGCCACAGGACTCCGGCAAGGGCTCTCCCGGACGAGAAGATCTGATCTCCCGGGGTTTCGGCCGTCTCATGGAAACGGCCGTTAATCGCCCGGTGTGGTCCCCGAGCGCGGCCAGGTAGCCGCCCATGTTGAGCCGGGAGTTCCCGTACGTGTCACCGTTGGCCACTTCCCGCGATCCCAGGTCGAGTCACCCGCGTGGGGGCGCCGTGGAGCCGCGGACGACCAGGGTGACGGGCAGCAGCGTGGAACGGGCGGGGCGGTCGGGCTCGCCGATGCAGTCGAGGAGCATGCGGGCGGCCTCGGCTCCGAGCTCGTGGTGCGGCACCGCGACCGTCGTCAGGGGCGGGCGCAGCTTGTCGAGGAACGGCATGTCGTTGAAGCCGATGACGCTCATGTCGCCCGGGCAGGACAGGCCGCGCTCGGCGAAGACGTCGTAGCAGCCGAGCGCGATGAGGTCGTTGCCGGCGACGACGGCGGTGCAGCCGGGATCGCGGTCGAGGAGGCGGCGCATGGCGGCGGCGCCGTCGTCCTCGTTCCAGTGCGCGCACTCGACCGTGAGCGTGGGGTCGTCCTCCAGCCCGTGGTCGCGTACGGCGTGCCGGAAGGCCCGCGCGCGGGCCAGGCCGGTGGAGGTGTTCAGCGGGCCGGCCAGGTGGGCGATCCTGGTGTGGCCGAGCTCGGCCAGGTGCCGCACGGCCAGCGTGACGCCGGTGACGTCGTCGCCGGTGACGGCGGGGATGTGCAGGTCGGCGACCTGCCGGTTGACCAGCACCATGGTGACCCCCTGCTCCTGCAGGTGCTGGAGCAGCGGGTGGTCGAGCCGGGCGGTGGCGATGATGAGCCCCTCGACCTGGCGCGACCGCAGCGACTCGATCTTGACGCGTTCGCGTTCGGGGTCGTTGTCGGTGTTGACGATCCAGACGTTGTAGCCGTCGGACTCGAGGACGCTCTCCACGCCGCGGACGATCGGCGGGAACAGCGGGTTGGTCAGGTCGGGGATGACCAGGCCGACGGTGCTCGACCGGGACGTCTTCAGGCTGCGCGCGATGGGGTTGGGCTGGTAGCCGAGCGCCTCGGCCGCCCGCATCACGCGCCGGGCGGTCTCGGCGCTGATCTGCTGCCGGGTCTTGGGGTTGAGCGCCCGCGACGCGGTGGCGGTGTGCACGCCCGCCGCCTGGGCGACGTCGCGGAGCGTGGGGGCCGAGGAGTGTTGGGCGCCGGATCAGGGCCGCCGAATGGCCGGACCCGGCCTTCGCGAACGTCGGCGTCCGGGGCGACCTCGGCGAGTTCGCGGACGCGCGCGTCACCGACCGCGACACGTTCGCCGGGGCGCTCGCCGAGACGAGGTTCATCGACGCCGTCGCCCGGGTGATGGCCCGCCGGATGGAGACCGACGCCTCGATCGTGGTGATGGGCGAGGACGTGCACCGGCTGGGCGGCGGCACCAACGGCGCGACGAAAGGGCTCAAGGAAGCCTTCCCCGACCGCGTCCTCGGCACCCCGATCAGCGAGAACGCCTTCGCCGGGCTGGGTGGCGGCATCGCGCTCGACGGCCGCTTCACGCCCGTGGTCGAGTTCATGTACGCCGACTTCATGTGGGTCGCGGCCGACCAGCTGTTCAACCAGATCGGCAAGGCCCGGCACATGTTCGGCGGCGACGACGCGGTGCCGCTGGTGCTGCGCAGCAAGGTCGCCATGGGCACCGGCTACGGCTCGCAGCACTCCATGGACCCCGCCGGGATCTTCGCCACCTCCCCCGGCTGGCGCGTCGTCGCGCCCTCGACGCCGTTCGACTACGTGGGGCTGATGAACAGCGCGCTGCGCTGCCAGGACCCGGTCGTCGTGCTGGAGCACGTCGACCTCTACTCCTCGACCGGGGAGGGGCCGGTCGACGACCTCGACTACTGCCTCCCGGTCGGCAGGGCCGCCGTCCGCCGCGCCGGATCGCGGCTCACCGTCATCTCCTACCTGGCGATGACGTCGTACGTCCTCGAGGCGGTCGAGTCACTCGGCGACGTCGACGCCGAGGTGATCGACCTGCGCTGGCTCGACCGGGCGAGCATCGACTGGGACACGATCGGCACCAGCGTCAGGAAGACGAACAACGTGCTCATCGCCGAGCAGGGGGCGCTCGGCACGTCCTACGGCGGCTGGCTGGCCGACGAGATCCAGCGCCGTTTCTTCGACTGGCTGGACCAGCCCGTGCAGCGGGTGACCGGCGGCGAGGCCTCCCCCAGCATCAGCAAGGTCCTCGAACGCGCCGCCATCGCCAAGAGCGAGGAAGTCGCCGCCAAGCTCACCGAGATGACGGGATACTGACGTGGCCAGGCTCCTGCGCATGCCCGAAGTGGCCGCCAACGCGGTCGAGGCCGTCCTCCAGGGCTGGCCCGTCGCCGAGCGCTCCCCGTTCGCCACCGGCGACGTGATCGCCACCATCGAGACCGAGAAGGCCGTGGTCGACGTCGAGGCCGACGCCGAAGGCGTCCTGCTGCGCGCCCTCGTCCCCGAAGGGGCCACCGTCCCCGTCGGCGCCCCCATCGCCCTCCTCGCCGACCCGGGCGAATCCGTCCCGGACATCGACGCCGTCCTCGCCTCCCTCGACGTGACCGGCTCACCGGCCACACCCGGAGGCGCGCCCGGACCGGCCGGCGTTCCCGGAGGGGCGGCGGGCGGGGCGACCCGGTCCGGCGATCGGGCTCTCGGGCGCGTCTTCTCCAGCCCGCTGGCCCGGCGCCTGGCCAAGGAGGCGCGGCTGCCTCTGGAGGAGATCTCCGGCACGGGCCCGAACGGACGGATCATCCGCAGGGACGTCGAAGCCGCGATCCAGCGCCACACGAGCGCCCCCACCGCGCCACGCCCTCCGGCGCCGCACCCGGCGGAATCCGGACCACACCAGGTGCGAGCCGCGCATGTACCGGCGCGAGCACAGGGACGCGCTCCGGCCGGAGACCCTTCGCCCCCGGCGGCGGCGAGCGGCACGACCCTGTCGGCTCAGGGGCGGGTCGAGGCGCACACCGACATCCCGCACACGCGGGCGCGCCGGGCGATCGCGGCGCGGCTGACGGGGAGCAAGCGGGACACGCCGCACTTCTACCTGCGCGGCACGGCGCACGCCGGCAGACTGCTGAAGCTCCGCCGGGAGCTCAACGACGGCGGCGCCACGGTCAAGATCTCGGTCAACGATCTGGTGGTCAAGGCGGCGGCCAGGGCGCACGTGCTCGTCCCGGCCATGAACGTCATCTGGACCCCCGAGGCCACCAGGAGGTTCGAGTCGGTGGACGTGGCGGTGGCGATCGCCACGGAGCGGGGGCTCGTGACCCCCGTGCTCAGGTCGGCCGAGCGGGCGACGCTCACTTCGCTGGCCGCCGCGGTGAAGGACTTCGCGGAACGCGCCAGGGCCGGCCGGTTGCGGCAGGAGGAACTGGAGGGCGGCACACTCACCGTGACGAACCTGGGCATGTACGGCACCGAGGAGTTCGCGGCGATCATCAACCCGCCACAGTCGGCGATCCTCGCGGTCGGGGCGGTCCGGGAGGAGCCGGTGGTCAGGAAGGGCAAGGTACGGGCCGGGGCGGTGATGCGGGTGACGCTCTCGGTGGACCATCGCCCGATCGACGGCACCGTGGCCGCCGAGTGGATGAGGGCGTTCCTCGACCTGCTGGAGCACCCCGTTCGGATCCTGGTCTGACACGCAGCGTGTCTGGGCCTCCTTGGCGAGAGTCAGTGCGTCTACGCTGGCGGGTGCTCCCGGCGTCCCCCTGGAGCATCCTCCGTCCCGAGGAGAGACAGATGAGCGCGCTCGATCGCCGGACCTTCCTCGGCCGTGGCCTCGCCACCGCGGGTGGCGCGCTGGCCGCCGGCATCGCCGTCGACACCCTGGGCGCACACGCCGCCTGGGCCGAGACCGGCCGGAGCATGCCGGATCCGCGCGATGTGGGTTACGGTCCGTTGCGCCGCACCCGTTCGCGGAACACCGGCGAGGAGCTGCTGGCGCTGCCCGCCGGCTTCTCGTACGTGGTGCTGGGCCAGACCGGGACCCCGATGTCCGACGGCGTCGCGACGCCGATCGCGCACGACGGCATGGCCGCGTTCCCCGGCACCCGCCGGGGCACCGTGCGGCTGATCCGCAACCACGAGGTGCGCACCGCGCCGGGCTCGCCGGTGGGCCGCGTGCACGTGCCCGGTTCGGCGAGGTATGACGAGCTGGGCGTGGGCGGCACCACCACGCTGGAGGTGGACCCGCGCACCGGCGAGGTGGTGCGGCACTTCGTCAGCCTGAACGGCACCATCGTCAACTGCGCGGGCGGCCGGATGCTGCACGAGCGCGGCTGGCTGACCTGCGAGGAGACGACGGCGGGGCCGGCGCAGGGCTGGCAGCGCAAGCACGGCTACATCTTCGAGGTGCCGCTGAACGGCCCGGCGCCCGGCAGCCCGGCCGCCTCGATGCCGCTCACCGCGATGGGCCGCTTCTCGCACGAGGCCGTCGCGGTCGACCCGCGCACCGGCTACGTGTACGAGACGGAGGACGACTCGGGCAAGCCCGACGGGTTCTACCGGTTCCGGCCCAGGGATCCGCGGAACCTGGCGGCCGGCGGCGTGCTGGAGATGCTCAAGATCGAGGGCGTCGACGGCTACGACTGCCGTGAGGGCCAGCGGATGGGCGCCCGGCTGCCGGTCGAGTGGGTGACGATCGACGATCCGGATCCCGACCTGGAGAACGGCGCCCCGACCTGCACCCAGCAGGGCCTGGCCAAGGGCGGCGCCAAGTTCAACCGCCTGGAGGGCTGCTGGTACGGCGACGGCAGCGTGTTCTTCAACTCGACCAGCGGCGGAGACGCCAAGAACGGCGACGCGCCCGGGGCCGACGGCTACCGGGAGGGCTACGGCCAGGTCTGGCGGTACGTGCCCGGCCGCCGCCATGAGGGCACGCTGGTGCTGGTGTACGAGTCGCCGGGGCGCAAGGAGCTCGACTCGCCCGACAATCTCACGTTCACTCCGCGCGGCGGCATCGTGCTGTGCGAGGACGACGCGTCCTCGGCCGACGCCGACCCGCATCCGCTGGCTCCGGGCCTGACCAACGTCAACCGGCTGATCGGGCTGGATCCGCGCGGCGGGCAGCCGTTCGAGCTGGCGGTGAACATCGTCGACGACAGCGAGTTCGCCGGCGCCTGTTTCAGCCCCGACGGTGCCACGCTGTTCGCCAACCAGCTGGGCAGCACCACCGAGCCGGACCCGCCCGGCCGCACCTACGCCATCCGGGGTCCCTGGTCACGCGGGCCACTCTGAGCGGCTCTTACCAGCTCTGAGCAGTAAAGATTTACCTTGCCCGGATTCGCCGGTCCCACAGGTGGTTTCGGCATTCCCATCAGACAAAACGAATAATTCAGTCAAAACACATCTAAAGTTTCGGGGCATTCTGTGTCGCATGCGTAACCGGAAAGCCCGCCTGACCCTCTGCGTAGGCGCCATCGCCGTGGCCGCCGGGTTCGCGACGCCCGCGCACGCGCAACCCACCGGCCCGGCGACCGCGCTCGCCACCGTCCAGGCGCCCGCCGACACCACCCCCGCCGTGTACGGCCGCGCCGCCTACCTGCTCGACGCCTCCACGGGCAAGGCGCTGCTCGGCAGGAACGCCGACACGCGCATGCCGATCGCCAGCCTGACCAAGACGATGACCGCCTACGTCGTGCTCCAGTCCGCCAAGCCGACGGACATGGTGGAGATCACGCCCGAGGACGTGCGCTACGCCGTGAACGGCGGCGGCACCAGCGCCTACCTGCGCGCCGGTGACAGGCTCCCCGTCAAGGAACTGCTGTACGGGCTCATGCTGCCCTCGGGCGCCGACGCCGCCCACGCGCTGGCCCGCGCCTACGGCCCCGGCGTCCCCGGGTTCGTGGCCAAGATGAACGACACCGCCCGCCGCCTCGGCATGACCGACACCGAGTACGTCAACGCCGACGGCCTGCCCATGCCCGGCGGCGACGGCCACTCCACGGCGAGGGACCAGGCCCTGCTGGGCGTGAAGGCCCTGGAGAACCCGCTGCTGAAGCAGGTCACCGCCACCCGCCGGCACACCGTGGAACAGACCGCCGACCACCGCTCCTACACCTGGACCAACACCAACAAGCTGCTCGGCGCACCCGGAGCCCTCGGCCTGAAGACCGGGTTCACCCGCGCCGCGGGGTTCAGCCTGGCCTTCGCCGGCGAGCGCGACGGCCGACTGCTGGTCGGCGTGCTGCTCGGCGAGACCGTATCCAGCCGGCGCTTCGACACCGCCAGGACGCTGCTGGAGTGGGGCGCGCGCCAGGCGTGAGGCCCTACCGCGCCGGCCGCTCCATACCGTGCGGCCCACTGCGGGTGGAAGATCGACGGACTCTCCGAGAAGTCATCGCCGCCTAGCATGGCCACCAGGAACGGAGCCGCCATGAGAGTGATCATCTTCGGCGCGACCGGCATGGTCGGCCAGGGTGTGCTGCGCGAATGCCTGGCCGACGACCGGGTCGAGGCCGTGCTGACGGTCGGCCGCACGCCCACCGGGCAGCGGCACCCCAAGCTCCGCGAGATCACCCACGGCGACCTGCTCGACCTGGGACCGATCGAGGGCGAGCTGGCCGGCCACGACGCCTGCTTCTTCTGCCTCGGCGTCTCCTCGGCCGGCATGAGCGAGCAGGACTACCGCCGGGTGACCTACGACTTCACGCTGGCGGCCGGCACCACACTGGCCCGGCTCAGCCCCGGCTCCACCTTCGTCTACGTGTCGGGGGCGGGCACCGACGCGCAGGGGCGCACGATGTGGGCCCGGGTCAAGGGCGCGACCGAGAACGCCCTGCTGGCCCTGCCGCTGGAGGCCTACATGTTCCGCCCCGGCTACATCCAGCCGCTGCACGGCATCACATCGAGGACGCGGTGGTATCGCCTGGCCTACGTGGTGACGGTCCCGTTCTACCCGCTGCTGCGGCGCCTCCTCCCTTCGGCCGTCACCACCACGGAGCAGATCGGGAAAGCCATGATCACCGTCGCCGAGCGCGGCGCCCCCAAACGCGTCCTCGGCCCCGCCGACATCAACGCCCTCTGACCCGCATCCCCCCGCCGCCACCCGGCAGGGTGCGAGGAGGCGGGAGGGCACACCATGATTGTGGAATAACCGGGCGCGCTACCGCGCTGAGAGGATTGTCAAAAGTTCAACAGTCAAGGGCGGTGACTATAGTGCAGTTCGGGATCTTCAGCGTGGGTGACGTGACCACGGACCCCACCACCGGCAGGACGCCGACCGAGCACGAGCGCATCAAGGCCATGGTGGCCATCGCGCTCAAGGCGGAGGAGGTCGGGCTCGACGTGTTCGCGACCGGCGAGCACCACAACCCGCCGTTCGTGCCCTCCTCCCCCACGACCATGCTGGGCTTCATCGCGGCCAGGACCGAGCGCATCACGCTCTCCACGGCCACGACGCTGATCACCACCAACGACCCGGTGAAGATCGCCGAGGACTTCGCGATGCTGCAGCACCTGGCCGACGGCCGGGTGGACCTCATGCTCGGCCGGGGCAACACCGGGCCCGTCTACCCGTGGTTCGGGCAGGACATCCGGCAGGGAATCCCGCTGGCCGTCGAGAACTACGCGTTGCTGCACAAGCTGTGGCGCGAGGACGTCGTCGACTGGCAGGGCCGCTTCCGCACGCCGTTGCAAGGCTTCACCTCCACGCCGCGCCCGCTCGACGGGGTGCCGCCGTTCGTGTGGCACGGCTCCATCCGCAGCCCCGAGATCGCCGAGCAGGCCGCCTACTACGGTGACGGCTTCTTCGCCAACAACATCTTCTGGCCGAAGGAGCACTTCGTCCGCCTGATCACCCTCTACCGCCAGCGCTACGCGCACTACGGCCACGGCACGCCCGAGCAGGCCGTCGTCGGGCTCGGCGGGCAGGTGTTCATGCGCAAGAACTCCCAGGACGCGGTCCGCGAGTTCCGTCCCTACTTCGACAACGCCCCGGTCTACGGCCACGGCCCGTCGCTGGAGGAGTTCACCGAGGAGACGCCGCTCACGGTCGGCAGCCCGCAGCAGGTCATCGACCGGACGCTCACGTTCCGCGAGTCGTTCGGCGACTACCAGCGCCAGCTGTTCCTGATGGACCACGCCGGGCTTCCGCTGAAGACCGTCCTGGAGCAGCTCGACATCCTCGGCGAGGAGGTCGTACCCGTGCTGCGCAGGGAGTTCGCCGCCGGCCGGCCCGCCGAGGTGCCGGACGGCCCGACCCACGCGTCCCTCCTGGCGGCCCGCGCCTCCCAGCCCGTCGTCGCCTGACCCGTCCCCAGCCGGCAGGACCGATCCGGTCGAACCGATCCGGTCGAACCGATCCGGTCGAACCGATCCGAAGGAGATCATCCATGAAGCTCGTCGTCGTCACGGCGGGACTGACCCAGCCGTCCTCGACCCGCCTGCTCGCCGACCGCCTCGCGGAGGCGACCGCGCGGCGGCTCGAGGAGGCGGGCGGCGCCGTCGAGGTGCGCGTGATCGAGCTGCGCGACCTGGCCGGCGAGATCGCCAACAACTTCGTGACCGGGTTCGCGGGCGCTCGGCTGCGCGACGCCATCGACGCGGTGACCTCGGCCGACGGCCTCATCGCGGTCACACCGATCTTCACCGCCTCCTACAGCGGCCTGTTCAAGTCGTTCTTCGATGTCATCGGCAACGACGCGCTGGTCGGCAAGCCGGTGCTGATCGCCGCGACCGGAGGCACCGCCCGCCACTCGCTCGCGCTGGAGCACGCGCTGCGACCGCTCTTCGCCTACCTGCGCGCCATCGTGCTGCCCACCGCCGTCTACGCGGCCTCCGAGGACTGGGGCGGAGGCGGCGACGACTTCACGGACGTCCTGTCGGACCGCATCGCCCGCGCCGCCGGCGAGCTGGCCGACCTGCTGGCACACCGGCACCCCACCCCCGCCCAGGACACGCCCGAGCCGTTCGAGGACGTCGTGCCGTTCGAGCAGCAACTCGCCGCCCTGCGGCCCTGATCGGCGAGACCGCCGCGTGGCGGTC